>JANXSB010000087.1 GCA_025352865.1 Chthoniobacter sp.
TTGAATGGAAAGCCGTCTTCGTCATCTGGATGACCGACGGCATGTTTCCGTCATCGCGCAGCCTTGAAAACGAGGACGCCATCGAGGAAGAACGCCGCCTTTTCTACGTCGCCGTCACCCGCGCGAAGGACGAGCTTTACCTCACTTATCCCCACATGCGCCTCAACGCCGGCTACGGCGAAATGATGCAGCGCCCCTCGCGCTTCCTCGGCGAGTTGCCGAAGGCGTTGCTGGAGGAATGGCAGATCAGCGGCGGGTTTTAGCGCTCATTGCTGCGCGACGTGCGCGATCAGGCGCGGTTCACTTTGCCGCAAAGAGGTGGGTAGCGAGATAGAGCGCGGCGGCGAGGAAGCCGATGACGATGAGCCCGACGCCGCCGAGCAGGGCGAGGAGAAAGAGCCAGTCGCCGCGCGTGCTGACGCGGGCGGTGCCGGCGTGTTTGCGGAGCAGTTCGTAGTTACGCGCGTTGGAGCGGAAGAAGATGGAAAGGGCGTCGCCGACCACGGGGACGGCGTCGAGGCCGGCGTTGAGGAGGACGTTGAGCGCCATGCGGGTGAGGATGATTTTCGGCACGCGGCGGCGGGAGCTGAGGGCGATGAGCGCGAGCGAGACGGCGGCGGAGGCGGTGGCGCCAAGGCCGGGGAGGAGGCTGATGAGGGGGTCGAGTCCGAAGCGGATCTTTGTGCCGGGGATGACGAAAATTTCATCCATGAGCCGCGCGACGAGGGCGATGAAGGGATCGTCCGCGATGGTCCGGCCCGCGGGCTTTTCGCGCGGCAGGACTTCGACTTCGGGGGAGATTTCGCGGACTTTTGGCATGGGGAGATTTCGCCCGCGTCCGGCCCGGTGGCGAGGGGAATCAGCCGGGAATTTCCCGGAGCATCTGCGCGTTGGTCGGGAATTTTTTCGTGAAGAAAAGCAGGCGCTCTATGGCTTCGACGGGCTTGTGTCCGGCGAGGCCGCGGCGGATGACGTTGATCTTGTGCAGGTCATCGGCGGGGATGAGCAGCTCGTCGCGGCGCGTGCCGGATTGGAAGATGTCGATGGCGGGATAGATGCGCATGTCGCTGATCTTGCGATCAAGGACGAGTTCCATGTTGCCGGTGCCTTTGAACTCCTGGAAGATGACCTCGTCCATGCGGCTGTTCGTCTCGATGAGCGCGGTGGCGATGATCGTGAGGGAGCCGGCCTCCTCGGTGTTGCGCGCGGCGGCGAAAATCTTGCGCGGGATTTCCAGCGCGCGGGAATCGAGGCCGCCGGACATGGTGCGTCCGCCGGTCATGGCGTTGTTGAAGGCGCGGCCCACGCGAGTGATCGAGTCGAGCAGAATGAAGACGTCCTTGCCGGATTCGACGAGGCGCTTCGCACGCTCCATGGCGAGCTGCGAGATGCGGGTGTGGCTTTTGATGTCGCTGTCGTTCGAGCTGGCCATGATCTCGGCGGTGGGGCAGCCGCGGGTGATGTCGGTGACTTCCTCGGGCCGCTCATCGACGAGCAAAATGATGAGTTTGATCTCGGGATGATTTTTCACCACGGCATCGGCGATGTGCTGGAGCAGCGTGGTTTTGCCGGTGCGCGGCGGCGCGACGATGAGGCCGCGCGTGCCTTTGCCGATCGGGCACATCATGTCGATGATGCGCGTGGTGTAACGGTCGGGGACGGTTTCGAGGCGGATTTTTTCGAGCGGGCTGATGACCGTGAGTTCGTCGAAAGTCGGCAGCGTCGCGGCTTTTTCGGCCGGGTCGCCATTGATCTCGGTGATGCGGAAAAGCTGCGCGCCGCGGTTGCCGCGCCGGGTCTGGCCTTTGACCCACTGGCCGTCGCGCAGGTTGTGGGCGCGGCACAGCTCGGGCGTGACGAAGACATCGCTCGGGTTTTGCGTGAAGCCGCGTTTGGCATCGCGCAGAAAGCCGAAGCCTTTGCCGGAAACTTCCACGAGGCCCTCCGCGTCGGCGATCTCCTCATCGCGCGGCGGCAGCTCGACTTGCGGGCTGCGCTCGCTGTACGAGCCGCGTTCCGCGGACCCGCTGCGCTCCATGCGCGGGGCTTGGTCGGCGGGCATGGAGACGGGCACGACGACGTCGGTGCGGCCGTCGGCACGGGCTTGCTCCTGCATCTGCCGCGCGACGTGGAGCGGGATGTAAACGGGGCGCTGTTTCACGACCGGCGCAGCGGGTGCTTCCGGCACCGGTGCGGGTGCAGGTGCTGCGACAGGAGCGGGAGCGGCGGGCACGGCTTTTTCGCGCGAAGGGCTCCACTCGTCCGTGCTCGTCGGTGTTGGTGCTGGCGTGGCGGCGGGCTGCGCGACGGTCGGCGCAGGCGCTTCCTCAGCGGCTTCGGCTGCCGGCTTTTTTGCGGCGGCTTTTTTCGCCGCGGGCTTTTTTGTGGCAGGCTTTGCAGCCGTTTCCTCCGTCGCGGCAGGTTCGGCGGGTTTCGCCGTGCGTTTGCGGGCGGTCTTCTTTGGTGCGGTGGCCTGCTCGTCGAGCAATGATGGGTCTGCGGGTTCGGTCATAGGAAAGTGGGTGGTTGGGATTTGGGGATGAAGGGTGGCGTCGCGGGGCTGCCGCGGGCATTTTTGGAAAAATGCAGGTGGGCCGTCAGGCTCCAAGGCGGGATCGGCGCATGGAATGGCCTGGTGAAAACGGGCCTCGTTTCAGGTCGAGGAAACCTTTGGGCTGTCGGTGGTGAAACCGCTGGCTGTGACCCGCCATGGATCAGGTTGATGTTTGGGTATGATACGGAAACGCGCTTGGCTGCTGGCTTGCGAGGGAGCGGTCTGCCGAGAGGTCAGACCAACCGAGGGCGCGAACTGATGTAGCTGAGAGTGCGCGATGGGTCGCGCGGCGTCAACGGGTTTTTTCTGCGATCCCGGAAACGCCAGGTCTGCGTGCCGCGGGCTTTGCATTCCACCGCCGGGCGGCGCATAAACGCGCCGCGCCGTCATGCACCATTCCGCGAAATATTTTCTTCTCCCTGCCATCATCCTCGTCGGCGGGTTGGCCGGCTGCGGACCTTCCGCGCCCGGCCCGCGCGGCTGGAACGCCCGGCAGATTGCGGGGCTGGCGTTCGAGGCTCCGGGTAGTTTTCAAAACAAGGCACTGGATCTCGGGCTCGCGCAGGAGTTCGTGGAAAGCACCGAGATGCAGGTGGCAAAGACCGCGGATCTCGAGATCGACGCGCTGCGCACGGTCTATAAAAGCGGCATCGAGTTGAATTTCGACGGCGCGGCGAAGGGAGCGGTGGACGGCATTGCGCACCTCGACGGCATCCGCAATCTGCACGACACCGCGACGGAACTGACCGTCTCCGGCAAGCCGGCCCGCCGTCTTTCCATCACCGCCGAGCGCGAGCGCAAAACCCTGCACGTCGAGGCGATCCTCATCGCCGACGGGCCGGCTTACTACCAGATCCAGGTGATCTTTGACGCCGCGAATCCGCATGGGCAGGAGGATGCGGAGCGGCTGCTCAAATCGGTGCGACTCGCGCCGTAGCCAGGATGCGCAGGATCGCGCGCTTGTGCGGGGCGGCGAGGGCGATGGTTTCGATTGCGCCGACCGCGACCCAGCGTTGATGTGGAGCGATTTTTTTTGACGCAGCGGCGACGAAAACGCTGAGCGTGACGCGGTGGTGGGTGAACGGGTAATCGAGCGCGAGCAACAGTTTCGCAGCGCGCGCGGGTGCCATGAGCGCGGGAAGTTTCCACAGGCCGCGCCAGCGCGGGCCGGTCTGCTGCGCGAGCAAAAGGCGTCGGTCGCGCATGACCCACGCGCAGTCTTCGGCGAGGGCGATGGTTTTGCGTCGCGGTTTTTTGAGCGGCAGCGCCGCGGGATTTTCCGCGCGGCAATGCGCGCGCACTGGGCACTGCGGGCACATTGGCGTGCGCGGCGTGCAGACGAGTGCGCCGAGTTCCATCAGCGCGGAATTGTGCAGCCGACCACCGCGTATCGGCAGCAGCGCCGCGGCGGTTTCCCAAAGGATCGCAGAGCCACGCGCGGTGTCGATCGGCTCGCGCAGATCAAGCAGGCGCGCGAGCACGCGGGCGATGTTCGCGTCGATGATCGGTGTGGCACGGTCGAAGGCAAAGCTGGCGATGGCACCCGCGGTGTAGCGTCCGACGCCGGGGAGCGCGGCGATGGCCGCGAGGTCATCCGGCAGCGTGCCGCCGTGTCGCTCCATGACGTGCTGCGCGGCGCGGTGCAGATTCCGCGCGCGCGAGTAGTAGCCGAGACCCTGCCAGACATGTAGCACGTTGGCCTCACTCGCGGCGGCGAGCGTTTGAAAATCGGGAAACCGCAACAGCCAGCGCGCGTAGAAATCCAGTACGGTGACGACCTGCGTCTGCTGAAGCATGAACTCGGAAACCATGATGGCGTAAGGATCGCGCGTCCGCCGCCACGGCAGATCGCGCCCGTGAGCGCGGAACCAGCGGGTGAGCTGCTGGCGGAGCAATTTTGGATTTTGGATTTTGAGTTTTGAATTATCCAAGCGGGCACCACACTGCGCGAAGCATCCGGCCCAAAGCCATTCCGTTAATTTTGCCAAATTAACGGAATTGGAAAAGGGAGACCGACCGACCGTTACCTCACGCGCATGCCTCCGATCAGAAATCAGAAATCAGAAATCGAAAACCCGAAGCCGCTTACGCTTTACACTTCGCCGCTGACGATTGCGCAGGCGGTGAAGCTGCGCGCGCTGCTGGAGGATGATGGCTACAAGTTTGAGCCGAAGCCGTACACGCTCTACTACGCGGTGAAGGACAAACTGAACGTGGCGGTGTACGAGAAGGGGCCGAAAGTCGTTTTGCAGGGGAAGGGGACGCAGGATTTCGTCACGTTCCGGCTGGAGCCGGAGATTCTGGGCGAGGCGAAGCTGGGCTACGAGGAGGTGCATAGTCCCGAGATGTTCGCGCCGCATTTCGGCGTGGATGAAAGCGGGAAGGGGGATTTTTTCGGCCCGCTTGTCATCGCCGGCTGCTACGTGGATCGCGAAATTGCACACGCTTTCATGCAGGCGGGAATCCAAGACAGCAAGCGGATCGGCAGCGATGCGCGCATCCGCGAGCTGGCGGAGATGATCCGCCGCACGCCGGGTGCGACGCAGAGCGTGGTGACGGTCGGGCCCGAGAAATACAACGAGCTTTACAAGAAGTTCGGCAACCTCAACCGGCTGCTCGCGTGGGGGCATGCGAAGGTCATCGAGACGCTGCTCGAACAGCGGCCCGACTGCCCGCGCGCGCTGAGCGATCAGTTTGCCAATCCGAAGCTCATCGAGCGCGCGCTGATGGAGCGCGGGCGCGGGATCGTGCTGGAGCAGCGGACGAAAGCGGAGAGCGATCTCGCGGTCGCGGCGGCGTCCATCCTGGCGCGGGAGCGGTTCATCGACTGGCTCCGGAAGAGCGGGAGCGAGTTTCAAAAGGAACTGCCGCGCGGAGCATCGGCGCAGGTGAAGCAGGTGGGGCGTGATCTGGTGGCGTCGCGCGGGCCGGAAATTCTCCGCAGCGTGGCGAAGGTGCATTTCAAAACCGCGACGGAAATCGCGCCGGAAACGTACCCCGCGCCGCCGCCGCGCGAATTTCGCCGATAGCCCGCGAAACCTTTATCAGAGCCGATTCCCAGCCCGCAGAATGTTTGGCAAAGCGCTTGCCCGCGTCCGCATTCGCTGTTTAACTTCGGCATTCAAAAACTATGGGAACTTTAACGAAAAGGGAACTGGTCGTTAAGATCAGCAACGAAACGGGGCTCGTGCAGCACACGGTTTTCGACGTGGTGCAAAGGACGCTCGACTCGATCACCGATGCGCTTGCGCAGGGTGACACCGTGGAGCTGCGAAACTTCGGCGTGCTCGAGGTGAAACTCACCAAGCCGCGCGTGGGCCGCAATCCGAACCAGCCGGGCAGCAGCTTCGTCATTCCGGCGCGCGCGACGGTGAAATTCAAATCCGGGAAGATCATGCGGCAGAAAGTAATGAAGCTCTCCGCGGCGATGAAGCGCGAGGCGGCGGAGAAGGCGTAGCGCGCGGCTTTTTGCTTGGCCGTGCGGCGCGCGGCTCGCATCTTCCGCGGGCAAATGTCCGCACCCGCATCTTCCGCTCCCTGGTGGTGTCAGCTCACCGGCTATCATTGGTTCGTTTTCGCTGTAGCCTCGGCGGCGTGGTTTTTCGACTGCCTTGATCAGCGGCTGTTTTCGCTCGCGCGCATTCCCGCGCTGGCGTCGCTCATGGGTAAGGCGGCGTCCGATCCGCTCGTGCAGGGCTTTGGCAAGGAAGTGACGGCGTGGTTTCTGATCGGCTGGGGCATCGGCGGCATGATCTTCGGTTCGCTCGGCGACAGGTATGGCCGCGCGAAAATGCTCACGCTGACGATTCTCATTTACTCGGCCTTCACGGGCCTGAGCTTTTTCAGCCGCACGGCTCTCGATTTCACGATCTGCCGGTTTCTCACCGGGCTCGGTGTGGGCGGCGTGTTTGGCCTCGCCGTCGCGCTCATTGCGGAGACTGTGCCGAGCGGCGCGCGCGCGCAGTCGCTCGGTCTGCTGCAAGTGCTCTCGACCGTCGGAAACATCAGCGCCGGTTTCGCGAAAATGGGCATCGACGCGCTGGAGGCGGGTGGGACCATCGCGCCGGGGCAGAGCTGGCGGTGGATGTTTCTCATCGGCGCGGCGCCGGCGGTGATGATCGTTTTCACGGGGAAATATCTGCGCGAGCCGGAGCCGTGGCTGCGGCTGAAGGAGGCGGGCAAACTTCCGAAGGGCGGTCTCTTCGCGCCCTACGCCGCGCTGTTCGCGGACCGGCGCTGGCGCAGGAATCTCGTCGTCGGCGCGCTCATCGCATCCACGGGTGTGGTGGGTCTGTGGGCGATTGCTGAATACGCGCCGGATTTGCAGAAGGCGGTCTTCGCCACGCATTTCAAAAACGCCGGCCTCGCGCCTGAGGCGATCTCTGGCGCGGTCAACAAGGCCATTTCCAAAGCCTACCTCCTCAACATGCTCGGGGCCGCTGTCGGGATGTGGATTTTCACCCGCGTCGCCAATGGCATCAGCCGCCGGTTTGCGTTTCTGATCGGCTTTCTCGCGGCGATGAGCGTGACCTTCTGCGTGTATTGGAAAATGAACTCGCCGCAGGACGCCTATTGGATGATGCCGCTGATGGGCGCATCGCAGCTCGCGGTTTTCGCGGGCTTCGCGATTTATCTGCCGGAGCTTTTTCCCAGCCGCCTGCGCAGCACGGGTACTTCGTTTTGCTACAATCTCGGGCGCTTCGCCGCGGCGGCGGGAGCCTTCTATTCCGCGGAACTCACGAAATTTTTTGCCAAATCGCACGCCGCGCCGCTGCCCTATCGCTACTCGGCGATGGTCATGTGCGCGATTTTTTTCGTCGGCCTCGTCACGCTGCTTTTCGCGCCGGAGACGAAAGGGCTGCCGCTGCCGGAGGAGGAGGCGGGCGCGAGGTAAAAAAACGGCGGGCGCCTTGCGACGCCCGCCGTTGCTTGATTCGCGGCCCGCGGCGGCGCGCTTATTTTTTCGTGCCGTAGGCGCGGACGAAGTCGATGCACTGCGTCACTTCGGCAAGGTTGTCGGCCTCGTGGTACTCGTACTCCACGGAAATCGGGCCGTCGAAACCCTGCGCTTTGTATTCGTTGAGGATGGCCGTGACCTCGCTGACGCCGGTGCCGAAGGGCACGTCGTGGCCGCTCGGGAGGGCTTCGTGGAGGTCTTTGAGATGGCTGCTGACGATGTGGCCCTTGAGGATTTTGATCGCGTCCACGGGCTTGAGTCCGCTGCGCACCCAGTGGCCGGTGTCGGCGCAGGAGCCGATGCGCGGGTCGCGATCCTTGACCACGCTGAGGATGTATTCGGGATCCCACATTTTGTAGCCGGGGTTGTTCGGCTGCTTGGGGTGATCGTGGAAGCCGACCTTGATGTCGTACTCCTTCACGAGCGGCTCAAAGGTGTCGATGGCATCGACCGATTCAGTGTTGA
>JANXSB010000182.1 GCA_025352865.1 Chthoniobacter sp.
GGACGACTGCCAGTTCGCGCTTTGCGTCCACGCGCGCGTCGAGCCGACCGCGGCGTTTGACCAAATGTACGGGCCGGGACGCAGCGAGAAATTATCGAACTCCGCAAGCGCCGTGGCCTGCGTCGCGGTCGTGCCGCTGGCGACGGCGAAGCCGAATTGCAATGACGAGGCGAGGCTGGTGAAGGTCGTCGTCGCACCGACCTGCGTCCACGCGAGGCCGTCGGTGGAGACGTAGCCGGCGAGCGTCGCGCCCGTGCGCACGAGGCGCACCCAGCGCGGGAAGGCGAGGACGGCGAAATTGGTCTGTGCGGCATTTCCTGCGGCGGTCGTGCGGGCGATGAAATGGCCCGTCGCATCCGGCGTGAGGCCGATGAAAGCGTGGCGTGAATTCGCCGCTGTGCCTTCGCGAATCATCAGGCCGGCGAGCGCGGAGGCGTTCGAGTTCGTGAGCGCGACGAGCCGCGCGCGGATGTCCCAATTTCCCGCGAGGGTCTGCGCGGTGAACTGCAGCGAGTCGGTCGCGCCCGCCGTCGAGATGACGCCGCTGCCGCTGACAAAGTACGGCCCGCTGACCGCACCCGCCGTCGTGTTCACCACGTCCGGCCCGGCGTCGAAGTCGCCGCGAATCTGCGCCTCGTTGAGCGCGTAATCATAGATGCGGAACTCGTTGTAGTTCGCATCGATGTTGTTGTCCGGGCTCCACATCGAGCGGCCGAGCCAGTTGTTCACGTCGTTCATTACCGACAGGCCGGAGGTGTCCGCGAGCGTCTGCATGAGCATGCCGTTGCGGTACCAGCGCCAGTTTTTGTCCACGTTATCGTAGGTCAGCACGACGTGGATTTGGGTGGCGTTGAGCGCCGTCCCCGTGGTGTCGCTCCAAATGTCCGTGGTGCCCACCGGGAAATAGTGCGAGAGCCGCTGATCACTCGTCGTGCCGTTGCTCGCGGCGAGGAAAATGTGGTTGGCATCGTCGCCGTTGAAGGTGCCGCCGACGGTCGTGACTTCGCCGATGCTCGACGTGCCGAAGTTGAAAATGCGCGCCCAGTTTTGCGTCGTGTTCACCGTCAGCCATGCCTCGTAGGTCGCGCTCGTGTAGCGCGTGCCGCCCGCGTAGGTGCCGGTGATGAGGCCGTTCGGCAAATCCACGTAGGCCTGCGTGGTGGGCGAGCCGCCGGGCAGGTGCAGTCCATCGCCCGCCGCGGTAAAGGCCGCGCTCGCGCCAACGACGCTCGCGTTCGCCGTGCCGATGCTGTCCGCGAGGCTTGTGCCGTTCGGCGCACTCGCGCTGGCCGTGCCGGTGAAGCGGTAACGATGTTTCGGCGCAGCCGAAAGCGTGTCGCTCGCGAGGCCGACGGTGCCGGGCGAACCGACCGCGCCGATGTCCTGCGAAGCCCACGGTGCGGCGAGCACCGTGCTCGGCGTGTACGGATCGAGCCGGTGCGCGGGGATGGGCCGCTCCAGCGCGCCGCCGGGAAACTGCATGCCCACGCTCATGTGGTCGCCGCCGCCGCCTTCCTTGTAGAGCGCCTCGATGTAGTAGCGCTGCCCAGCGACGAGCGGGATCGCGGCGGACGTTTGCGACGCGAAAGTCGTCCACGTTTCAAAAGACGAGTAGCCGTTGATGTAGGCGATTTTTACTTTGCGATCCGGCGTCGCGTCGGTGCTCAGCCACAGCTCGGAGGAGTCGTCGCTCGAGATATAGAAAACGTAGCTGCCCGTGACCGGCGCGGTGAACCACGCGCGCCACCTTTCGCCGAAACTGTCCGTGCGGTTTTGCGCGGACTCGAAGTAGGTGGTGACAATCGCGCGGCCCGTCGGCGTCTCGGGAAAATTCGCGCTGGCCATGAGGTCGGCCACGCTCGTGCCGCTGCCGATGCCGTCCCACCATTCGCGCAAAATGCCGCCGCCCGTGCCCGGCTGCGCGAGGATGCGCACGGTCGCGCTGCTCGGCGTGACGACGGTGTAGCCCGCGCCCGCGGCGAGCGTGAGGACGACGGTTTCCTCGGGCTCGGTCACGCCGTCGTTAATCGGCGCGATGGTGATCGTCGTCGTGGATTGCCCGGCGGGAATCGTCACCGGCGAAGTGAGCGTGGGGTAGTCCGCGCCGTTGGTCGCTGTGCCGCTGACGGTGAAGGCGACGTTCAGCGCGCTCGTCGTGTCGCCGGTGCGCGTGAAGGTGAAGGTGCCGGTGTCGCCGCCGGTCTCCGCGGCGGTCGCGTCGGTGGCGACGATGCTGACCTGCGCGGCTTCATTGTCGTGAATGATGACCGTGTCGCTGACCGGCGTGCCGAGCGTGTACGTGAGCGACGGCGCGAGCGTGGCGACGACGGTTTCATCCGCCTCGGGAATTGTGTCGTCGATGGGCGTGATCGTGACGGTCGTGCTCGCGGCACCCGCCGGGATCGTCGCGCTCACGCCTGTCGGCTGAAAATCCGCGCCGTAAGTCGCGGTGCCCGTCACGTCGAAAAAAACCGTCAGCGCCGCCGTCGTGTCGCCCGTGCGCGTGATCGTGAATGTGCCCGTGTCCGGCCCAGTCTCGCTCGCGCTCGCATCGGTCGCGGCGACGGTCACGGTGTTCAGCGGCGTGGGTGGAATGACGGCGTTGATCGGATCGAGATACGTCGTTTCAATCGGCCGGTGCTGCGCGCCACCGGGGAAGTCCACGCCGACCGCGAGGTTGTCATTGCCGCCGCCTTCCTTGTGCAGCACCTCGATGTAGTAGCGCTGGCCGGCGGTCAGCGTTTTCGCCGCCGAGGTCTGGCTGGCAAAAGTCGTCCACACGCGCACGCCGGTGGAGCCGGGGACGGACGCGATCAGCACTTTGTTCGCCGCCGTGGCATCGGTGCTCAGCCACAGTTCCGAGTTGTCGTCGGAGGCGATGAGGAAAGTGTACGCGCCCGTGGTCGGCGGGCGGAACCACGCGCGCGCGCGCTGCCCGTAGTTGTCCGCGATGTTCGTCCCCGCCTCGAAGAGTCCTTCGAGCGTCGTCACGTAGGTTGGCGAATTCGGATACGCCGCGTTCGACGTGAGGTTCGAGACCGGGTTGCCGGAAATGCCGTCCCAATGCTCCAGCGTCACGCCGCCATCCGCCGCCGGCGCGGTCGCGGTGAAGTCGATATTCACCGCGCTCGGGCCGATGACCACGGGATTCGCAAACTGCGCCGCGAGCGTCCACCCGCTGTGCAGCGCGCTGATCGTATAGCTCCCTGCCGCGAGCCCGCCGAGTGAGTAGCGCCCGTCGGAATCGGTGTAAGTAAGGTGGCTCGCCGTGTCCTCGATGAGCACCTCCGCCACGGGCGTGCCGTCGGCTTTCGCCACGCGTCCGCTGATCGTGAAAGTGGCCGGCGAACCGACGCGGATGACGAGGTTTTGCACGCTCGTCTTCCCCTTCATGTCGCTCACGGTGCAGCGCACGGTGTAGTCGCCCGCGCTGCTCCAGCTCTTGGTCTGCACGGCGCTGTTGTTCACGCTCACGTTGCTCGCGTTGACCACGTTTTCGCCAAAGTCCCACGCATACGCGAGCGGGTCGCCGTCGGGGTCCGATGCCGTCGCCGTGAGCGTGACGGAGACGCCGGTGCCCGGTGTGAAATTGCTCGCCGTGACCACGGCCACGGGCGCGCTGTTGGTGATCGGCGCGGTGAAATTCACGACCATGTCCAGCCAGTCATCCGGCGCGACACCGCCGCGCGCGATGGGCGTGACGGTCATATTTTGCCCCGCGTCCGTGAAGCTGCGCCCGATGAGCAGCGCCGCGTCGCCGTTTCCCGCGGAAGTCAGCGGATTCATGTCGAGCAGTTGGTCCGCGTCGCTGCCGGGCTGCGTGCGGCAGATCATCGCGCCGTTGTCGGTCGTGAAATCGTGCGTGGTGCCGTTCCAGTTCGGGCGGTACTCCACGTAATAGACGAGGGCTTCCTTGTAGATGCGCAGCGCGTACGGATGCGTGCTCGTGAGCGTGGATTTGTCGGCGTTGTAAAGGCGGTAGGTGCCGCCCGCGGCGAGTGAAACCATGTCGGTGGGTTCGAGCCAGTGGATCGTCGCGCGCTCCAGCGTGTCGTAGGCATTCAGCCCCGCCGAACCCATGACGCTGTACTTGCTCCCATACTCGACATGCGTGCCCGCGCCGATGGGCGAGTCGGTGCTCGCCTGCCAGAAGTTCGCATGCCACAGCCCGAGATTGTGCCCCCACTCGTGCAGCATCACGCCCGCGCTGTAGCACTTGATCCACGTCCCCTTTCCCCCCACGTAGCCGAGCCCGCAGTAGCCGCCAAAACTGGCCGCGCTATAAACGCACGAGTCGAAATCGAAATTCGCATCGGTGTACGGATGCGCTCCACCGCCATCCACATACGCATCCGCCGCGGCCCGCGCTGCCGCGAGCAGCGCGCCGCTCGGGTCGCTCTGCGCCGCGTAGTAGGCCTCGTTTTGCGGCATGACGAGCGTGGGGGTGAAAGTGAACGTCGCCTCGGTTTTTCCGTACGACCACGCGTGCCATTGATCCACCACCGCCTGCAATTGCGTCTGCATGTTTGCATCCGAAGTCGGCTCCGCGACCTGATCGGAAAAGCGCACACGGATGGCGAGCAGCGTCTTGTTTCCTTCGGTGTACGTCGCCGGCACCACCGGACTCGTATTGCCCGAATTTCCCGTGCCGCCCGCCGCCGCGACGACCAGCCCGTCGGGCGTCTGCAAGTACTGGCCGATGTGCCCGTGGCTGCACAGCCAGACGATCTTCACGCCCGTGTCCACCGCCGTCTCGTCGCCCTTGCTCTCCGTCGGTGCGCCCGAAATCGGGCAAACCGCGTTCGCCACGCCCTGCGCCGCGCGGAGGTCCGCGGCCTCGCTTTTTTCCAGCACCGCGAAACCTTCCTCGCGCACCGCGAGCAGATTCTTCCCATCCGCGAGTTGCACGCCCACGCCGAGGATCGGCGTCTGCTGACGCGAGATGTCGGCCAGCCGTTTGCCGTAGGTGTAAGCGCGGTAGTCTTTCCCCGCCAGGTTCGCCGTGCGGTAGATCGGCTCGTCCAGCGTCTGCCCCGGCAAAGGCCGCACCGCCAGCACCATCAGATCCCCTCGCCCGCTCACGCGATGCTCGATCACGTCAGCGATTTCCGGCGGCAGCGCCTTGCGCAATTCGTATGGCAGCAGCGCCTCGATCGCCGCCTTTGGGTTCTGCCGGATCAGCGCGCCCATCGCATCCCGCCGCGCCACCGCGAGCGCGCGGCCTTCCGGCAGCAGCGCCGCCTTTTCCTCCACCGCCACCGCCGCATACCGCTCGGCCCACGCGCGAAAACCATCGACCACCCCGGCGACCTGCGCCGGTGGCAGCACCACCGCCCGCGCCACCGGTGCCGGCCCCGTCGCACCGGGGCAGCAATCAGTCACCGGCTCGGCGGGAGACGCTGCATCTTCCTTCACCGCCGCGCCCGCGGGCGCGGCATGAGCTCGAGGCTCCGCCGTCGGAGCGCTCTCCGCAGCCACCGCCGGGCGCACCGGCGCGTGCCGCTTCCATACGGGGAAAAAAACCGCCGCACCGAGAATCAGCGCGGCGACGAGAATGGAAATACGCCAGGGAAAGGAGGGAGGCATGGGGGTGGGAAGAGGCTGCAAGTCCAGCATTTACCACACCTTGCCGCCGAATCC
>JANXSB010000234.1 GCA_025352865.1 Chthoniobacter sp.
CCTGCCAGCTCCAGCCGAGGAAGACCGAAGCCGCATCCACCCGCACCGTGAGCGCCGGCTGGAGCGTGGTGTGATCCGGCCCCGCCTGCTGCGCGCCGACGAGCCCGAGATCGGTGCCGATGGCCTCGCTATATCCGCCCGCGCCTTTCATCAGCGCAATGAGCGCAAAGATGCGGTCCAGCGCGCCGGGCACCACCGGCACCACCCCGGTGGGCAGCGCGGGCGGGGTGAAAGTGGTCAGCACCAGCGGATTCGCGCCCGTGCCGCTCTGCGCCTGCGTGGCCGCATCCGTGCAGGATGGGGCAAAGGCGCGCACCGCCGGCAGCCACGAACCGAGCACATAGATCAGCCACCGGGCATCGGCCACGGCGGCGGCCACCTGCGCCACAGTGAGGCCGAGCGCAACCTGGTAGGTGGCGAGTTTATTGCGGAAGTTTTCCAGCCACAGGATTTGGTCGGCGGTGCGGCTGGGATAATAGGCCTGGCGTTTCATACGTTTGGGTTTTTCTGGTGGTTGATTGACTTGCGGATAGGGCACGAAACCGGGATCGCCCGGTTCCAGATAGTAGGAAGGATCACCCCAGCGCAGATTGGTGTCGTCGTAGGTGAAGCCCTTTCCGGTGAAAGGATTGATCGAGTCCCAGCGGAGCGGTTGCATAGGCGAAAGGTAGGGACGGCACTCCGTGCCGTCCGGGCGGAAAAAAGGCCCACTCCAGAGTAAAACGCCGTCCCCGCGCACCGCGGGGAAAGCCGTCCGCGCCGCGGGGAGCCATCCCGCATCCCGTGGGGACGACCCGCACGCCGCAAAGAAGCGCTTCCGCCGCGCGAGCAGCGCCCCGCGCGCCGGAAAGAACGCCCCGCGGCGCAGGGGGAAAGGATTCCGCCGCACGGGGAAAGCCGTCCGTCCCGAGGGGACGTTCCCCGCGCCGTGCGGCACGCTCGCAGCGCCGTGGAAAGTTTTCCCCGCGCCGCGCGGGATGGAGCCGTGCGCCCGGCAAAAAAGCTCGCTTTTCCCCGCAAACCTCCCGCAATACTAGACGCTCCGACGCTCCGACGCTCCGACGCTTGGCGCGCAGTGCGGCGGCTGATTCCCAACGCTTTTTCGGGGGGCGTTTTCACGGGCGCGTTTATTTCAAACCGGCGAAGGAATGGCAAACATTACTTATCAGCAAGCTCGAAATTCTTTCCTGCCACGCACATGGCGGCGGGCAGAAGAACCAGCCGGCAGGCGCAGGGGGGATGACATTGAGCCGGTAAAACAAGTCCTCGCGGAATTTTCCGGCCGCGACCGCCTGCGCGAGGTCGCGGTTTGTCGCGGAGATCACGCGGACGTTCACGCGGCGCGGCTTCGTTTCGCCGGCGCGTTCGTATTCGCGCTCCTGCAGGAGCCGCAGGAGTTTCGCCTGAATCTCCAGCGGCAGTTCGCCGATCTCTTCGAGGAAAAGGGTGCCGCCATCCGCCGCCGCGCCCTTGCCCTGCGTGTCCGCGTGCGCGCCGGTGCATGGCCCGCGCGAGCACGCTCTTGCCTGTTCCACGCGCGCTGACTACGGCATCAGCTTGCGCGCCTTGAGCCACAGCTCGGCGCGGCCGGGCCAGTCGCCGGGGGCCTGCGTGGCGTTGGGGATCAGGCCGAAACCGTGCCCGCCGGTGCTGTAGATGTGCAGCTCGGCGGAGACCTTCGCTTTGCGCAGCGCGAGGAAGGCGAGCGTGCTGCCCTCGGCGAGCGAGCCGGGATCGTCGTTGGCCTGGGCGATAAAAGTCGGCGGCGTTTTCGCGGTGATGCGGATCTCGGGCTTGAGTTCGGTGAGCGAATTGTCGGCGAGGATTTTCCACGGGTAGCAGAGCATGAGGAAGTCCGGGCGGCAGCCCGTCGCGTCCGTTTCATCGGCGGCGGGAGAAAGGCGCGGCTCGTCGTTCGTCGCGGCGATGAGCGCGACCTGGCCGCCGGCGGAAAAGCCGAAAAGGCCCACGCGATCCGGCTGCACGCCCAGCTCGGCGGCCCGTCGGCGCACGAGGCTGACCGCGCGCTGCGCATCCTGCGCGGGCAGTTCCCACGGCTTCGGCAGCGTGTTCGTGGGGCAGCGATGCTGGAGCACGCCGGCCACAAATCCACGGGCGCGAAACCATTCCGCGAGATCCGCGCCCTCGTGTCCCGACGCGAGAATGCCGAAGCCGCCGCCTGGCACGATGACGACCGCCGCGCCGTTCTTTTTGTCCGCCGCCGGTTCGTAAATTTCCAGCCGCGGCTCAGCGATATTCGTGAGGCGCAGGATCGGCGGATTCTCGCCCGGCTTGGGCGGCGTCACCAGTTCCGGGCCGGGCACGGTGAAATCGCCGGGCGCTTTGCCGTCCCAAAGCTTCCACACGCGCGAGGGCTCGGCCTGCGCGAGCGAAACGGTGGAGAGCAGGAGGGCGAAAAGCAGCGGTGCAGTTTTCATTGTGCCATCCAATCCGATGCCCCCTCCGGGTGCAAGGAGGCAGCAAGCCCTTGGCCGAGCACGCGCCTTTACGCCGCCCGCCTCCTCCTGCTATCGCCTGAGTGTGCTATGAACCAGCTTTACTACGGCGATAATCTCCTCGTCCTTCGCGACGCCATCGCCAGCGAAAGCATGAACTTCATTTGCCTCGACCCGCCGTTCAAGTCGAAGCTCGAATGCAACGCCATCTTCAAGGCGGCCAAGGGCCACGGCAGCGACGCCGCCGGGGAATAAATTATGGATACATTTCTTGAATTTCTACCACTCGTGCTCAGCGGATTATCGGTCATAGTTGCGATCGTTTACTCCTATCTTACCTATCGGATAGTTCTGGCAAACCAGAAGGTGATACAAGTAATGGAGGCGCAGATAACCGCATCCGTTCGGCCCTATGTGTATTTCGATATTATTCCGCGAGGTATTCTGTTGGAAGCGAACCTTCGTAACACTGGCAGTACGGCTGCCCATCAAGTTACCATTGAGACGAATCCTCAGCTCCGACACGTAATTCGAGGCGTAAGTAGTCCGGCCCACTTAACGCATCATTCTACTTCATTGCTTCTTCCCGGCAGCGAGCGAGTAGAGTTTCTTGGCACTTGGGAACATATTCGCACGATGGGTTCTGGCCTCGTTTTTACAGGAACTATTCGTTATTCGGACAATGCCGGCACAGCCTATGTCGAGCCGTTCACAATTAACCTCGAAACTCGAGGAGGCACGCCGTACATAGGGCGTCCTGAGATGACTGAACAAGTCAAACTTATTGCGGAGTCGCTCAGTGAGATTGGCAGGGACTTTCGCAACTTAGTTTCGGGACAAAATAGTGCATTGATACGGACTGTTGATGAAGATGCTTTCCAAGCAAAGCAAGACCGAGAAAGGCGCGAATTCATTGAATCGGCAAGGAAAGAAGGCATTAGCCCATTGCCCGTGCCTAGAATTTGGAAGGTGCTTGGCTGCATCGCTGCGCTTTGGGAAAGATTCGCGAACAGAAAACGATGACCTGTTTTTCATCTCGTGCCGAAGCTGGAGCTTGGGACCGAGGAGGCTCTTGTGGCTAAGCGGTGCGGGTAGGGTTTTGGACAGGATTTTCAGGATTGGGAGGATTTCAGGATTCTCCTGAATCTCGGTCATCCAAATAATCCTGTAATCCTGTCCAAAAAATGTGCTGACGGATGAAAACGAAAGCGCCACCGGGGAACGGCGGCGCAGTCGAAAACTGAAATGGGATCGCCGGGGATTAGTAAGCCGCCTGCGCGCCCTTGAGATTCTTTTTCTGAATCCAAGGCATGAGCGCGCGGAGCTTGGCGCCGGTCTTTTCGATGGGGTGCTTTTCGCCGGCTTTGAGGAGGGCGTTGTATTTCTTGTAGCCGCCTTTGTATTCGTTGACCCAGTCCTTGGCGAACTTGCCGGTCTGGATGTCCTTGAGCGCGGCTTTCGCCCCTCGTTCCCAAGTTGCACTTGGCAACGCCCTTGTCCTCGCAGTTGCCCTGCACCTACCGCCAAGCGTTGCAGCGCCGCGCGGGCTTTTTCGCCCTCCAGCCGCTCCCCTACGAAGGAGTTGCAGACCTTCACGCTAGTGATTGAAAAGGAACGACGGGTTGTTGATCAGCGCCCACGCGAGGTCTTGCACGCCGGTGAGGCGGCGGTTGGCGAGCTGGGCTTTGGATTGCTCGGCGTCCTGGCGGAGGCGGATGAGTTTGGCGTCGAGGGTGATCGGGAGTTCGGCGGTGGTGGCGGTGGCGCGGCGCTGGAGGATGCCGGGATCGGTCGGGAGCGGGAGCTGGTTTTTCGCGAGCGCGAGGCGGCGCTTGCTGAGTTCGGGGTCGTATTCGTTCCAGTACGCGGCGAGCGCGGCTTTGTCGGCGTCGGTGCGGGCGGCGGGGAGTTTTTTCAGCGCGTCGATGACCGGTTGCGGGTAGCCGACCTGCACGGGCGCGGCGCCGGTCGTGACCCACAGGCGGAAGCGCGCGATGGCGAAGCCGCCTTTGCGCGGCTGGTTCATCTCGAAGCGCAGGCGCACGCCTTTCTCCGCGTCGCCGATGGGTTTTTCGAGCGTGAGCGCGCCGAAGTGCGGGACGCCGTGCCCGCCGGAGACGGCCCAGCCGTTGTTCTCGTCGCCTTTCTTTCCGTCGATGGCTTTTTGGATTTCAAAATTGAGCTGGTTGAAGTCGGCGACGGCGCTCGTGAATTTCACGTCGGCGGGATTCGCGCCGGTGCCAAACTCGCCGACTTTCAATGCGATTTCGCCGAGGACGAAATTGCCGTCGGTGAATCGGCCGGGGCCGAAGTTTGCTTCTTCGCCGGAGGGCAGCACCTCGATGCCGATGCCGGTGATGCCGGTGAGTTTCACATCCGCTTTCACGGTGTAATCGGTCGTGCTCGGGCGCGCACCGCTCGCGAGGAACGAGCCGTCGGGCTGCTTCGTGAGCGTGATCTCGCCGGTGGCGCGGGCTTCGACGATGTCGAGCGGCGTCCAGCCCGTGAAGGTGCGCGCGACGGGCGCGGTGCTCTCGAAATTCGCCTGCGCGCCCGCGAGATTTTTCTCCGCGTACTCCTTCACCGCGGCCTCGGCGGCGGCGACCGCGGCCACGCGTTTCGCTTCCGCCTCCGCGATTTTCGGCGCGATCTCGGCTTCGTAGCGCGCGAGTTCCGCCTTGGTGTCGGCCATCGCTTTCACACGATCCGCTTCTGCCTGGACGATGAGCGGGGCCTGCTCCTTTTCCTTCGCGTCGAGCTGCGCGAGGAGCGCGGCATTGTCGCCGTCGAGCACGCTCCAGCTTTCCAGTACCTTGCCGATTTCCTGCTCGCTCGCGGGCCGGCTGAGCACGCGGGTGAAAAGCTCGTCCACGAGCTTTCGGTCATCGGGTTGTGCGGTCGTGAGTTTCGCGAGTTCATTCGCCGCGTCGCCGATCGCTTCCGACACGGCAGGGCCGCCGAGCAGCGCCATGATGCTGCCGAGCCGCAGGTCGCTGCTGCGCTCGCATTCGCACGAACTTTCGCGCGCGGGCCGCCCGAGATTGGCGAGGAAACCGCTCGGCAAATCCGTCGCGGAATCCGGGAGCTGTCCCGCGCGCAAGCCACCCGGCAGCCGCGGGCCGGAGCCGACGACTTTGAGCACCGCGTCGTAGAGCACCTCCGCGGGCAGCCGCCGCGCGAGGGCATGCGAGTAGTTGATTTTGTCGTCGGCGTTCCACGCGTTCGTGGCGATGCCGAGCTGGTAGGTGCGCGACTGGCAGATGAGCCGCAGCACATGGCGCGCGTCGAAGCCGTGCGCGACGAATTCCTTCGTCAGGTAGTCGAGCAGCTCGGGATTCGTCGGCGGGTTGCCCGCGCGGATGTCGTCGAGCGGCTCGATGATCCCCGCGCCGGTGAGGTAGCCCCACAGCCGGTTCACGTAGCTCGTGGCGAAAAAGCGGTTGTCCGGCGAAGTCATCCACGCGGCGAGCTGCTCGCGGCGGCTGCCTTTCGCCTCGGCCTGCGCGGGAAACGGAAACTCGGGCGCGGCGACTTTGTTCGTGCGCAGATGCGTGACTTCGCCATCGGCTTTGTCCTGCACGATTTCATAAAGCGGGCGCGCTTTCTCGACCGCCGTGCCCTCGAGCTTCGCGCCGCCCGCCGCGGGGTCCGCGTCAAACGCGACCTGCGAGAAATATGCGGCAGTGTGGTAATACTGATCCTGCGTCCAGCGCTCGAAGGGATGGTCGTGGCACTTGTTGCAGTTGAAGCGCGTGGCGAGGAAAAGGTGCGTCGTATTTTCCATCGTCTCCGCCGGCTCGCGCAGGATTTTCCAATAGCTCGCCGCAGGGTTGTCCTTGTTCGATCCGCTCGCGGTCAGGATCTTTCGCACGAACTGATCGTAAGGCGTATTCGCCTCCATCTCCTTGCGAATCCATTCGCGAAAAAGCCGCGCGCCTTCGCCGCCGAGAAACTTCGAGTTCACCTGCAAAAGATCGGCCCACTTGTTCGTCGAGTGGTCGATGAACTCCGGCGAGGCGAGCAGCTTTTCGATCACCGCGTCGCGCTTTTCGCGCACGGGCCGTGGGTCGGCGATGAAGGCGCGCACTTCATCCGCGGTCGGCGGCAGTCCCGTGAGGTCGAGTGAAACGCGGCGCAGAAACTCCGCGTCGCTGCACAGTGCGGACGGCGCGATTTTCATGCGTTGCCATTTCGCGGCGACGAGTTCGTCGATGCGCCCCCACGTTTCCGGCGTCTGCCACGCGAAGCCGGTGCGATCGCCCATGACGGTGAGCGTGGTCGCGGCGTAGTTCCCTTCGTAGCGCGCGAGCAGCGGAGCTTCGCCGCGGCGCAGCGTCTCCACGAGTCCGCCGCCCTCGGCTTTCGCCACGTCGGTATTGCCGCTGTCGATGAAGGCCTCGGCGGTGACATCGCGCGTCTTGCCATCGCTGAAAGTCGCGACCACGCGCACCTGCTGCCGCGCGCCGATCTGCTGCACCACGGGATCGTGCGGCGAGACCTCGATCTTCACCACGCGCGGCGCGGCGAGATCGAGCTTCGCGCCGTCGGCGATCCACGTCCGCAGCAGGTCGTAATATTTTTCGCCCAGTTTCGTGCGCTGCCCGCCCTCGTGCGGCACGCCCGCCGTGGCCTTGAGCAGCATCAGCGAATCGTCCGGCGACGCCACATTCAGCCGCCGCCCCGCGAGATCATCCTTCAGCGAGCGCACGTCGTAGATCGGATCGTAGCCGCGCAGCGAAAGTTTGAAACCGAACTTGCCGTCCTTCGCCCCGTGGCACGTCCCCGCGTTGCACCCGAGCCGCGTCATCACCGGATTCACATCGCGAATGAAATCCACCGGCTGATTTTCCGCGACACCCGCCACCTCCACCTGCACCGCGATTTTCTGCCCTGCAATCTCGATCGCGAGCGCCGCCGCGCCATTCGTTCGCGCGCCGATGCGACCCGTTTTGGAAATCTCCGCGCACTCGCCTGAAAGCTGGTACGCCGCCAGCCGCGTGACATCCGCCGTCGTCCCGTCCGCGAGCTTCGCCGTCACCACCAACTGCGCGCCCTCGTACTTCCCCGCGAGCGTGACTTTCGCCGGCTGCACCTCGAGCCCGGCGATTTGCGCACCCGGCAGCAACGCTTCCGGCGCGGCGGGTTTCGCCATTTCCAAAACAGGTGAAGCAGCCTGCGCCAAAAGCGGCAGCGCGGCGGTGAAGGCGAGAGCGAATCGAAATGGCAAAGAGTGCATGGAGGGAGTTTGGGCGGTGCAAAACTGATAATGCTTCGCGCCGCAAAAACCTAGAAAGAGTCTGCGCGGGTGGTGAACGGATTGAACTCTAAGAATCGCGCGCCCGACGGCCTCTTATTCCAAACCAACGATGCGATTTTTCCTGACCTGCACGCTCACACTCCTGCTCGCCGCGCCGGGCGTGCGGGCGGCGGAGACGGACGCCGATGGGGTGAGACTGGCGGGCAAAGTACGCGAGATTTTCGAAGCGAAATGTGTGGAGTGCCACGGGCCGGAGCTGCCGCGGCCGAAGGGAAAATTCGGCTATATCCTCGACCTCAAGCGCATCGCCGCGAATACGGAATACATCGTGCGCGGTCACCCGGAAAAATCCGATCTTTACGACATGATTTTCAAGGAGGACATGCCGGGCGAGGACGCGAATGTGCCGCCGCTGACCAAGGACGAAAAGGAAACCGTGCGCCGCTGGATCGAGGCTGGTGCGCCGGAGCCGGCGGCGGCGG
>JANXSB010000245.1 GCA_025352865.1 Chthoniobacter sp.
GGCACGAGCGACGCGCTCACTTTGCCCGCCAATCTCCTCGGCGATGACGACGGCGACGGGATCACCAACCTCGCCGAACACGCGCTCGGGGCCGGAGCGTTTCCGAGCATCGGCAGCGCGACGGTGCTCGGCGCATCCTACGTCACCTTCACCCTCGAGCGCGCGGCGCTCGCCGACGTGAGCTGGGATTTGGAAAGCTCCACGAACCTGGCCGCGTGGTCGCCCGCGAATGGCGCCTACGCCATCACCGCCCGCAGCGCGCAGCCCGGCGGCGTCGAGCGCCTCACCCTCCGCGCCCTCGCGCCTGCGAGCGGGCCGGCCTATTTTCTCCGCGCAAAACTGACCGCGCAGCCGTAACTTGGCCGCTCTCTTTCCAGCAAAAACTGCGTTGCGATATTTGCGCGGTAAGTTAGCATCCGCCGCAGCCTTGGATTAACGGATTTCTAACGCATGACATTCTTGCCCAACACACAACCCACCCATGAAAACCAACACTCACCGCTCCAAAATCCACACCGCCCGCACCCGGCGCGTGCTGCTCACCAGCATCGCGAGCCTGCTGGCAGCCCACACCGGCTTCGCCACGGAAGCGACTTTTTCCAGCGGAGCCTTCACCGGCGACGCGGACTCGGGCGTGAGCAACTTGAAAATTTACACGGCGATCGCGAACATCATCGGCGGCAACGTCGCCGTGAATGGGGTGAACGGCGCGACGTTCATCGGTAGTGGAACCATCGAGCCCGCCAGCCTCTCTGGCACTGGCTGGGCGCTGACGGGTGTGGGGAACCAGTTCGGCGGTGGTGGCAATCACACCACCACCTTTGGCGGGAGTGTGATTGACGATCTGTTCGATGGCTTTCAGTACAATGGAAGTCCGGGAACGATGACCATGAGTGGGCTGACGGCGGGAGAGACTTATGTGACGACTTTTTACAACGAGGCCTGGGGCCTCGGGGCGAACCGCACGCAGACTGTGACCTCCACCGAGGGTGCGAGTATCGCGTATAACGAAGACGCGCTGGAGGCGTCCGTGCTGAAATACACCTTCGTGGCGACCGGCCCGACGACCGTGCTGAACTTCGCGCCGCAGATCGCCGGGAATACCATGCATTTCTACGGCGTGAGCAATGAGCAGACTTTCACCGGCAATGTGTGGTCGCCGACATCCGGCACCTCTTGGAACAACGGCGCGAACTGGTCCACCTCCGTGCAGAACAGCGTGGGTGGCAACGCCACCTTTAGCGCGCAGGCCGGCGCGACGAGCGTGACGGTGGACAGCCCGACGACGGTGGGGCATATCAAGATTCTCGGCACGGGCAACTACACCTTCTCCGGCGCGAATACGCTCACGCTCCAGACGGACGCGGGCGGGGCGGCGGTGCTGCAGGCGGAAGCCGGTGCCCACACGATCTCCGCGCCGGTGCAGATCAATACGGCGCTGGCGAAATTCGGCGCGGGCAGTGTGCGGTTCACGGGGAGCATTGCCGGTTCGGGGAAGGGCCTCACCATCGGCAGCGGCGGTGTCGTTTTCGAGACAGCCACGGCCGACCTGACCAGCGTGGGGAACATCGTGAACGATGGGGCGCTGAGCTTCATCAACGCCAGCGGGCAGAGCTACGGCGGTGTCATCAGCGGCACCGGCGGTCTCACGAAATCGGGCAATGGCACGCTGACGCTGGGAGCCAGCGCAACCTACGGCGGAGCCACGGTGATCAGCGGCGGAACGCTGAAGCTCAATCCCCGCATCGACTTTGCCAACGCTGGCTTTGAGACGCACGATGCGCTGAGCAATGGCAGTTACGGCTCCCAACCCACGGGGGCGAGCTGGACTTTTGGCGCAAACTCCGGCATCAGCGTCAATGGTGGCCCCTTCTTCAATCCGACCAATCACGAAGGTCTCGCAGGGGGTTTCATTCAAGGTGATCTCGGCGGAATTTCGCAGGTGATCAGCGTCGGGGAAGCGGGACCGTACACTTTGAATTTCCAAGGCGTGAGTCGCGCGAGCCAGGGGCCCAATGGGATCCTCCTCCAGGTCGATGGCACGACGGTTAGGACGATCGCCCCCGCTGAATTGAGCGAGACCACATGGCAGAACTTTTCCACGCCGCTCAACCTCACCGTGGGCAGCCACACCATCGCCTTTGTGGGGAATAATGTGCTCGGCGGTGATCGGAGTTCGGTGGTGGATGCGGTGACCACCGGGGGCGGCCTGCTCCCGAGCGGAACCGCGCTGAGCCTCACCACTGCGGGCGCGACGCTCAATCTGTCGGGGAACATCCAAACCGTGGGCTCGCTCGCGGGCGTGGCGGGGACGAGCGTGCAAAATATCGGCGCGCTCACCGCCGG
>JANXSB010000260.1 GCA_025352865.1 Chthoniobacter sp.
CTGCCACACGCGCATCATCACCGTGAACCACTGCTGCTGCCGCACAAACGGCCACACCGGCCCGCCCAGCGAACCGCTCGCGCCTTCGCCGATGTATTGCATGGGATAGGTGTATTCCGACGACGCCACCACCCGCACCGGCTCGCCCGATTTGCTCGCGCCCCAAAATGACCACACCGACCCCGGCCGCGCCGCCGCCTGCGCCTCCGCATCGAAATCCGGCCGATACTCCGGCTCCAGCGTCGTCACCGTCCCCGCGAACCCGCCGTAGCCCGTGACCCCCGTGCCGGTGAAACCGAAATTGAAGTTCGCGTAGTAAGTGCTCTCCCCCCACCACGGCCAGCGCACATCCATCATCATTATGTCCGAGCCGGGCGCGACGTTTTCGCCATACCATGTGGCGCGAACGACGGGAGAGAATGCCGCCAGAAAAGTGGCGACGAGGGGTGCTATGAGTTTGCGGCGGACGATGTGGCTCACGAAAATGCGTGCTTACTTGGCGCTGAAAAACTCGCTCGCCACGACTTCCTGCACGAGCGAGCGCAGGCCGTGTTTGGTGGGTTTGGTTTTGGCGATGATGGCCTCGATGGCGGGTCGGTCGGTGAAGTGGATGCCGGTACCGGTGGCGTAGATGAGGAGCTGGCAGGCGACGTTGCGGGCAAGGGCGTCTTCGTCTTGCAGGAGCAATGCGCGGAGGCCGTTGATGTCGGCGAATTTCCGGCCGTCAGCGAGTTCGCCGCTGGCGTCCACTTCGCTGCCGAGGCGGAGTTTGAGGCGGGTGCGGTAGCCCACGGCGGTGGCGCTGACGACTTCGACCGATGGCTCTTCTTTCTTCGGCGAACCCGCGAGCCGATAGCGGTCGCGCCAGCCGCCGATGACATCGAAGCTCTCCAGCGCCATGCCGGGCGGGTCCATCTTCGCGTGGCACCCGGCGCACGCGGCGTCGGCGCGGTGTTTCTCAATCATCTGCCGGATGGTCACGGCACCGGTCGCGTCCGGCTCGATGGCGGGGATGTTCGGCGGCGGCGGTTCGCGCGGGATGCCGAGCAGGCGCTCCATGACCCACAGGCCGCGCAGCACGGGCGAGGTCGCGGTGCCGTTGGCGGTGACTTTCAGCACGGAGGCTTGCGTGAGGAATCCGCCGCGCTGCGTGCCAGCGGATGGGACTTCGCGCAGCTCCGCGCCTGCCACGCCGCGGATGCCGTAGAGTTCGGCGAGGCGTTGATTGATGAGCAACGTGTCGGACGCAACGAGGTGACTCACCCCGAGATTTTGCGTGAGCAGTTTGCGGAAATATCCGCGCGATTCGGCGAGCATGGAGTCGCGCAACCACGGGTCGAACTCGGGATAAAGATTCGGGTCGGGCGTGGTGAAATCCATCTTCTTCAGCTCCAGCCAGTCATCGAGAAAGTGCTCGATGAATCGCTCCGAGCGCGCGTCCGCCAGCATCCGCTCGACCTGCGCGCGGAGCGTGGCGGGCTGGGAGAGCGTGTTTTTCGCCGCGAGGTCGAGCAGCACTTCATCCGGCGCGGAGTCCCACAAAAAGAACGACAGCCGCGAGGCGAGCGCGTAGTCGCCGAGACGCGGTGCGCCCGGTTGCGGCACGCCGGATTCGAGTCCGATGAACAGAAAATCCGGCGCGCACAGCACGGCCTTGTAGCCCGCCAGCATCGCCTCCTCGAAGCTCGCCCCGCGCGCAAGCTGCGCCTCGACGATGCCGGCATAGGGCGCGATTTCCTCCGCCGCGACAGGACGCCGAAAGGCCCGCGTGGCAAAGCCGAGCAGCAGGCTGCGATGGTCTTTTTCCGGCGTCTCGCCAAACAACCGCCGCTGGCTCTCCGGCGGCCATTGCTCCACGAGCGGCCCCTCGACCTCGAACCAATCGTAAGCCACGCCCGGCCCGTCGTAGTCGCGGATGCCATCGCTGGTCCCGCCGCCGGGTGCCGCGCTCGCCGGGAGCGTCATCACATGAAATGAAACGCGCTCGCCGGGATTCAGCCACACCTTGAATTCATGCACCGTCGGCTTCAGCGAAGGCGCATCGAAATAACCGAGCGGCACGCCATTCAGCGAAGCGCGGATGATGTGTGTCGCCTCGCCCGCGCCGTAAAATTCCACGTTTTCCATGCACTCGTAGTTGATGGTTTCCTTGGGCGTGAGCTTCTCCGGCGGCAGCGGCGAGGCCTGCCAGTGGCCCTTGTCGTCCTTGATGAAAGGCAGCCCGAGCGACGTGTAACTCCGCACCATCCCGCGCACCGCCGCCACCGCGTGCGTGCGCTCCCAGCGCAGGCTCCAGGTGGAAAAGCGCACGCGATACCAGCCCGGCACCGTCGGGCGGAAGCGGTCAATTTGGAGCCCCTCCGGCTGGTGCGCGCCGATGACGCCGGTGAGCAGCACGCAGGACTCCGCCTCGCCATCAAACGACGGCGCGCGATACGAATTGCCGTGGTCGTTCACCGGATCTCCCGCGATGAAACTCGTCAGCCCCGGCGCAAGTTCGCGCCCATTCAGCGGCACGCAGCACTTCTGCACAATCGCCGCCCGCGCCGAATCCTGCCGCATCGCAGGCTCGCGCCACGTCGCCGTCTCCGGTCGCGCCGCCGCCTTCACGACCGCCTGCCGCAGCGCCGCATCGGCGGCTTGCAGATACTTCGTCATCTGGACGTGCGAGATGTCGAGCGCGCCCGCCACTTTATCGAAGCCAAACTGCTGCCCGTCCTCCGGCAGCAACTCCTTCACGCGCAGCAGCGGCAGCGCGAGGAGGTCGCGCAGCGCGTGCTCATACTCCGTGCGATTCATCCGCCGCACCGTCGTCCGCCCGCCACCAGCCTTGATTGCGCGGCCCTCGGCCTCCGTCAGTTCTTTCGTCAACGAGCCGAGAAAAGCCGCGCGCTCGGCCTCCGGCGGACGCGCCTTTTTCTTCGGCGGCATCTCACCGCTCGCCGTGCGGTCGAGCACCTTCACCCACTTCGCGAAGTCGTCCGCGTTCGTGAAATCCATCTTGAGCGCATCGAGGTCGAGCCCGGCCTTTTTCTCGTCCGCGTCGTGGCAGTCCGCGCAGTGCGCGTCGAGAAACAGTCGGGCGGCAGGCGTGGGCTCGGCAGCCCCGAGCGCGGCACTGGCAAAGAGTGCGAGTAGTGGAATGCAGCGGCGTGTGGGCATGGCTGATGGTCAGTCGGTGGCACCTCGCATCGGAGGAGAGGTGCTGAGT
>JANXSB010000292.1 GCA_025352865.1 Chthoniobacter sp.
GCACGCGCTGCGCGCCTTCTCCCCGCGCGACCAGAAAGCCGTGCAAAGCGCCGCGCAAACTTTCCGCCAGAACCCCAAGCTCGATGTCGCCGAAGTCATCACCCAACTCGCCGTCGGCGAAGCCCTCGTTTCGCTCCTCGATGACACCGGCACGCCCGCCATCGTCGAGCGCGCCTTCATCCTTCCGCCCCGCGGAAAAATCGGCCCCATCGCTCCGGCAGACCGTCAGGAAATCATCAAGTCGTCCGTCATCTACGGCACCTACGAAACGCCCGTAAACCGCGAAAGCGCCGCCGAAAAACTCCGCGCCCGCGTCGCCGGCGCACCCGCGGCAAATCCATCCGCAGCGCCTCTCACGCCGCTCGCAAACATTCCCACACCCGCCGACTCCGGCCCCGGCATCGGCAGCGCCATCGGCGCCTTCCTCCTCGGCAGCACCGGCCCGCGCGGCGGACGCCGCGAAGGCATGCTCGAATCCGCCACCCGCAGTGCTGTGCGCTCCGTCGGCAGCGGCATCGGGCGCTCCATCGTCCGCGGCCTCCTCGGCAGCGTCTTCGGCGGCCGGCGCTAAACGTCGGACGACGGAATTCCTGCGCGCCGGCAGTGACGCGCAAAGGAGTTAGAGGTTCTTCGACTCCGCTCAGAATGGCGGCGAGATTTTTCGCACAGCCCCACCACCGAAAACATTGGCCTGCCAGCCACATCTGCGGAAAGTTCGCCGCCCATTTTGGACTCCCGCACTTCCCTGACCACGCTCCTCCTCGGCCCCGAGCCGTTGCTCGCCCTCGCGCCCATGCAGGACGTGACCGACCTCGCGTTTTGGAAGCTGATGACTGCGTACGGCGGCGCGGATTTTTACGTCACGGAATACTTTCGCGTGCATCCCGACTCGCGGCTCGATCCCGACATCCTCTCGTCCATCACGGAAAACCCGACCGGGCGGCCCGTCGTCGCGCAGATGATGGGCAATGACATCGGCTCGCTCGTCCGCGCCGCGCGCGAGCTGCAGGAGCTGCCGGTGGCGGCGGTGGATCTGAACCTCGGCTGCCCGGTGCCGATCGTGTATCGCAAATGCGCCGGCGGCGGACTGCTGCGCGATCCACAGCGGGTGGATGCGATCCTTGGCGCGCTCCGCGAGGCAGTGCGAATTCCCTTCACGGTGAAGACGCGCCTCGGCTTCGACGACCCGGCGGGCTTCGACGAGCTGCTCGCCATTTTCGCGAAGCACTCGCTCGACCTGCTCACGGTTCACGGGCGCACGGTGCAGGAGATGTATCGCAGCGCGGTGCATTACGATTTCATCGCGCGCGCCGTGACCGCGATGCCGTGCCCGGTTTTGGCAAATGGGAATGTCTCCTCCGCGCCGAAAGCCGCCGAGGTGCTCGCGCTCACCGGCGCACGCGGGCTGATGATCGGTCGCGGCGCAATCCGCAACCCGTGGATCTTCCGCCAGATCCGCGAGCACCGCCGCGGCGAAGCGATCTTCCGGCCCTGCGGACGCGACGTGCTCGGCTACATCCACGCGCTTTACGAAGCCGTCTGCACACCCGCCTTCGCCGAAGTCTCGCAGGTGCAGAAGATGAAAAAATACCTCAACTTCATCGGCCTCGGCGTGGAGCCGACCGGCGCGTTTCTCCACGCCATCCGCCGCGCGATGACGCGGGCGGAGTTCTTCCGCATCTGCGCGGAATACCTCGACCACTGCGACCTGATGCCGCTCGAACCTTTCCCCATCCCGCTCAAGACGAACGATGTCCTCGCGGGCGAGCAGGCATAGACGGCGGCGAAAAAGTCCGCCGTCTTTTTGAAAACAGTCCGGCACTCGCTGGCCGGCGGGGTGGCTTTCGGCCCTACAAAAGCGGGGTGATGGCGGCGAGGGCGCGGAGATAGACGGTCTGGCGTGCGCCGCGGGTCATCTCTTCGTCGAGGAGTTCGAGGGTCGTCTCGGGGCCGGCGGGGATGAGGTGCTGAAAACGCTGGCCGCCGGGGAGCGCGATGTCGGCGTGCAGGTAGCGCTCGCCGGTCTGCCGCCGGAGGCCGAAGGTCGCGGGGCCGCAATCGAGCTGGCAGGCTCCGAGGGCCGGGCCGGGCTGCTCATCGAGCTGGATGGCGATGGCCTTTTCCTCCGCGCTCTCGAAGAGGAGCGGCGCGGGACTTTTCAAGCGCCACCCGAGCTGCGCGCTGAGCCAGCCGACGAGCAGGAGCGCGGTGCTGCGGTAGCCGGGTGCGTGCTGGATCTGAACGGCGCGCAAGTGCGAAAGGTGGGCGAGGTAGTCGGGCGCGTCGAAGAACTGCGCGAGGGCCTGGCGCAGGTAGAGCGAGCGGGTCCAGTTGAGGTCGCGGAGGGTGAGCGTGGCTTTGGCGCTGTGCAGGCTTTGGTGGAGGCGGTCGAAGCGCCAGCGGGGGAAAGTCCACGGGAGGCTGTCGATGATGAGGCGGTCGATCCACGGCCAGAGCGTGGGGTTGAGATCTTCCACGGGATCGCCCTGGAGCCAGAAATAAAGCGGCAGGTCGCTGTCGAGATGAGAGAAGACGATGTTGGTCAGGCGGCCCTTAAGTTCGCCTTCGAGGAGAAAGCTGATCTGCTCGCAGCACACGCTTTTCGCACCGGCGCGCGAGAGGTGGCAGTGGGCATTGACCCATGCGGAAACGCGGGGCTCGGGCGCATTGCGGCAGACGCAGATGAGGAGCGCGCGGCACGCGTGGTTGCGGGTGAATTCGGAGATCAGCTCGGTGTTTGCGGCCATCTCCTCGGTGCTGCGGCAATAGACGGCAAAGTTGATGAGCGACGCACGCGTGGGCGGCGTTGCGTCGCCGGTGTCCCAGAGCTTTTTCAGCTCGCGATTGATCTGCCCGATTGGAACGGGCGTGCCGAGTTGCGGGAGATCGAGCGTGTCAGGCATGGTCGGATTTCTTAAAGTTTGCCCAGTCCGCGACGAAGAAAGTGCTCATGCTCAAAAACGCGAATGATCTGCTCAAGCACTTCACGGGTTGGCGGCTCATCAGGGTTGCCGAGCGCCCATTGATCTGCGGCTTTCATTAGAATGGCGTGTGCCTCATCAACGCCTCGCTGGAAGCGAGGACCTGGATCATTCGTAGTTAAACCAGAAGTAACCTGAGCCATATTTTTGGAGCCGCCATTTAACTTTCTTACATCCGTCTCCACTCCCGCCCATCACGCGCCAGCAGTTCGTCCGCTTCCTTCGGCCCCCACGAGCCGCTCGGATATTCGCACACCGGCGGCGGAGTTTCGGACCGATGCCACGCGGCTTCGATGAGGTCGATGAAACGCCATGCGCCTTCCACTTCGTCGCGCCGGGCGAAGAGCGTGGCGTCGCCGCTCATCGCATCGAGGAGCAGGCGCTCGTAGGCTTCGGGCGAGGCTTTGCCAAAACTGGTGCCGTAATGGAAGTCCATCTTCACCGGCTCGATGCGCAGCGTGGCACCGGGCATTTTGCACTGCATGCGGAGGGAGATTCCCTCATCGGGCTGAATGCGGATGACGAGCACATTGGCACCGATGTCCTCCGCGCCTTTGTTAAAAAGGACGCTCGGGGCGTTCTTGAATTGCACGGCGATTTCGGTCGCGCCTTTCGGCAGGCGCTTGCCCACGCGGATGTAAAACGGCACGCCCGCCCAGCGCCAGTTATCGACGTTCGCTTTGAGCGCCACGTAGGTCTCGGTCACGCTCTCGGGCGAGACGCGGTCCTCGGTGCGGTAGGCTTTCACCTCCACGCCGCCGATGGCTCCGGCGGTGTACTGGCCGCGCACGACATCGCGCGCCACGTCCTCCGGCGAGAGCGGGCGGAGCGAGCGGATGATCTTCACTTTTTCATCGCGCACGCTGTCGGCGGCGAGGTCGGTGGGCGGCTCCATCGC
>JANXSB010000099.1 GCA_025352865.1 Chthoniobacter sp.
GCTGCGGGCGGCTGTAGGGGAAGCTGCCAGCTTCCCCTTACAGCGCCGCCCGCAGCGCGGCGAGGCGCAGCGCCAGCTCCGCGGGCGCGAGATACGTCGTCCTCACCGCCCACCAGACGCGCGCGATGCCGCGCGGCGCGAGCAGCCTTTCGCGCACCCGCGCGACGATCTCGGGACGCTCATACGCCGCGAGAAAAGCCTGCGCGCTCGGCAGCCACAGCTCGCGCGAAATGCGGCCCACCATGTCCTGCAAAAAGACCAGCAGGTCGTCGGTGTGCCGCTCATCCGCGCTGAGCGTGCGGTGGTGCTGCACCTCGAAGTCGATCAGCCGCGCGCGATTCCCCGCCGCCTCGTAAATGAAATTGCCCGCGTGCGGATCGCCGTGCGACCACGGCCCCGCGAAGTCCGCGCACGTCCGCGCGTGCGCCCGGCGCAGCTCGCCCGCCGCCGCGGCCAGCATCGCCGGCGTGAGCGTGCCGGTGTCGAGGTGCTGCGTCAGATTCACGCCCGGCATCTCCTCCGCCGCCACCGCGCGCGGCCCGTCGGCGAAAGCGCGGAAGCGGTCGCCATGCAGCGCGAGGAAACACTCCACCTCCCAGCGCTGCCAGACGGCGAAGTCATCGAGCGCGCGCACCGGATTGCCGACCGCGCGGAAAAAGCGGTTCGCGCACGCCATGATCGGCCGCGCTAGGCCGCGCCGGCGCTTGATCCACATCGGCCGACCATCCCGGATTTCCCGCGAGACGGCGTTGATCTTGATCCGATCGACGAGGGAACCGGCAGCGGTGAGAAAACGACTCATTGCGCGGCAGCCTACGCACCGCCGCCCGCGCTGCCAATCCGGCTTCGCAAAACCGCGCGGGCACGCCTGCTGCTAAATTTCCGCGAGGGAACGGTTGCCAGCCCGGCCAGCCTTCCGCTAGTATTTATGGAAATTTCCGCAGCATGCGTCTTCGCGCCCTTCGCTTTTTAATCCCCGCGCTCACCGTCCCGCTGCTTTCACCGGCTCCGCTCACGGCTCAGGATGCCGTCACTCGCGTCGCTCCCGTCACCCTCGTTCCGTTCCGGGGCGGGGGAGAGATGAAATTGCGCGAAGCCGCCCCGGTGGCACTGCCGCCGGCGACCACGGTCATCATCCGTGCGAGCCCGCCGCCGCCCGTCATTCCGCCCACGCCCCCCGTCGCGAAAACCGCGCCGCCCGTTGCACCCGCCAAACGATCCGCCGCGCGCAAACCGGCAGCACCCGTCGTCGCGCACATCGCCACTCTGCCACCCGCGCCACCGCGCAGCGAACCGCCGCCCGCCGCGCTGCCGCCCGGCGGTCGCGACCTCTCGCTCCAGCCCACCAGTTTCACCCCGTACGACCGCTACCTCGGCTCCGTCCGCGCCGTCATCGCCAATCTCGAACTGCACGAAACAAACATGGCGCAGGCCGCGCGGCTGATGAAGGAAGGCCACCGTTTCAAATACTGCGTCTGCGATCCCTACCGCGCCGACCCGCCCGCCCTCACCGAGTCGCGGCGCGCGGGCGATTGCAAATCGAAGGCGCTCTGGCTCTACGACAATCTCGGCGACCGCAACGCGCTCTTCGTCATCGGCAAAGCCGAGCAGCGCGCGCGCACCAGCCACGCCTGGGTCTATTGGCGCTACGATGAGCGCTGGTGGATTCTCGACTGCACGGAGCGCGCCGATCCCATCGCGGCGGACAGCGTTTCCTCGGATCGTTACGTGCCCTACTACTCCTTCGGAAAAGGCGGCGCCTACCGGCACAAGGCCACGCGCCTGATGCTCACGGGAGCCATCGTCCCGAGCGCGAAACCGGTCGCGGGTCTGCGCTAACCCGTCGTCCGCAGTCCGCTGGCGATCGCGTTGATCGAAAGCAGCAGCTCCGGCAACATCCGCTCCGCCGCCGCCTCGTCGCCGGTATTCCGCAGCCCGCGCCAGCGGCGGAGCAGATGGATTTCCTGGAAATGCAGCACGCGCAGCGCATCCGCGCGCAGACCCAGCGTTTTCAGCATGCGCGGGCGGCGCATCGACATCGGACTGCCGCGCAACTCTTCAAGCATCTTCCGCGTGAGGTTCCACTCATCCATGATGATCGTCATGAAACGCTCCCGCAGCGCCGGGTCGTCCACGAGTTCCGCGTAGGCACGCATCAGCTCGGGATCGGTGCTGGCGATACTCGATTCGATGTTCGTCAGCACGTAATGCAGGAACGGCCACGTCCGAATGTGCCCGCGGATTTCCGCCAGCTCGCTCGCGCTCAAGGCGCTCAGCCCCGAGCCCGCGCCGAACCAGCCCGGCACATAAAACCGCGCCTGGCTCCAACTAAAAACCCACGGGATCGCGCGCAAATCCGCGAGGCTCGGCTGCCCCGTGCGCCGCGACGGGCGCGAGCCGATGCTGCTGTGCTCCAGCGCGTCGATCGGCGTGGCCTGCCGGTAAAATGCGAGGAAGCCCTCCGTCTCAATCAGCCGCCGGTAGCCGCGCTGGCTTGCCGCCGCGAGCCGCTCCAGCAAAGGCGCGAGCGGGTGCGGCCCCGGCGCGCTGTGCTCGTGGCGGATCGTCGTCGCCGTCACGCCCGCGACGAGCAGTTCGAGATTGTAGGCCGCGGTCGCGAAGTTGCCGAATTTCTGCGCGATCGTTTCGCCCTGCTCCGTGAGCCGGATGTCGCCGCCGAGCGAACCGTCCGGCAGCGCTTCGAGAAAGCGGTTCGTCGGTCCCGCGCCGCGGCTCACCGTGCCGCCGCGGCCGTGGAAAAAGCGGATGCGCACGCCCGCATCGCGCCCGAGTTGCGCGAGCCGCCACTGCGCTTTTTGCAGCCCCCATTGGCTCGCGAAAATGCCCGCGTCCTTGTTGCTGTCGCTGTAGCCGACCATGACCTGCTGTGTGAGCGGTAGTCGCTCGCGGCCCCAGTTCCACGCGCCGAAATCGAGCGAGCGTCGCGTCATCGGCTCCTCGAGAAACGCCTGCAAGATGGTCGGCCCGGCTTCGAGATCGTCGAGCGTTTCAAACAGCGGCACCACCGGCAGCACACACACCATTCCCTCCGGCAACTGCCGCGTCAGCCCCGCCTCGCGCGCCAGCACATAGACGATCAGCAGATCCGAAAGCCGCCGCGTCATGCTCACGATCAGCGCGCCGATGCCATCCGCTCCGCAGCGCGCGATGTGCGCCGCGAGCACGCGGAAACAGCCCAGCACCGTGTCCGCCTCGGTGCCCGCCGAGGCCGATGGATGCAGGAACGGGCGCGGCGAGCGCAGTTCTTTTTCCAAAAAGCGCAGGCGCTCCACCTCGCTCCATTCGTCCCACTGGCTGCCGTCGATTCCCGCCGCCGTCATCAACTGCGCAAACGCCTTTGCGTGAAAAACCGAGTTCTGCCGGATGTCGAGCTGCGCGAGATGAAAGCCGAAAACCTGGAGGATGCGCCGCACCGGACGCACGTCCGAATCCGCCAGCCGCTGCGCGCCGACTTCGCACAGCGAATCGTGCAGCACGCGCAAATCCGCCGCGAGTTCCGTGGCAAACTGATAGCGCCCGCCGCCCTCGCGCACCTGCGCCAGTTGATGCGCGGCGATTTCCACCGGCAGCCGCGCGGTCATCAGCTCCACGTACTGCCGCCACGGTTCGCCGGTGTTCGTGGAAAGAATCGCCGCCGCCGTCTTGCCCATGTCCGCCGCGAGCTTGTTGCGCGCCTCAACGAGCGAGGCCGGCGGCGGTTGCATCCACGAGGACAGGCTCAGCTTTTCCGCAAGCGCGGTGAGTTGCCGATGCAGCACCACGAGCGCATTCGCCCGCAGCCGCTCCAGCGTTTCCGCAGTGACCTCGGCGGTGACGCCGGGATGTCCGTCGCGGTCGCCGCCCACCCAATTGCCAAAACGAATGAGCGGCAGATGTCCGCTCTCGCGCACCCTTTCCGCATCGAAGCCCGTCGCTACCCACGCGTGCCGCAACCGCGCGTCGATCTCCGGCAGCACCGCCGGAAAAACCTCGCGCAGATAATTCATGATGTTGCGGCGCTCGTCATTGAGCGTTGGTTTTTCGAGGAGGATTTCGCCCGTCCGCCAAAGCCGTTCGAGCGTCGCCTTCGTTTTGTCGCGAATGGAAACGCGCTCCCTCGGCGTGAGATTCTCCCGCTCGCGCGCCGTGAGCAGGGCGAAGAGCGAGCGATGCTGATCGAGCACCGCCAGCCGTTTTGCCTCCGTCGGATGCGCGGTCAAAACCGGTTCGACACACACCTTCCCGAGCGTGTTCGCGATCGCACTTTCCGCCACGCCGCTCTGCTTCAGCTTCGCCAGTTGCTCGCCCCAAAGTCCGCGCTCTGCCGTCAGGCCCTCGCTCACTTCCCGCAGCACGCGCATGCTCGCGGCGGCGTTTTCTTCGACCATGTTCAGGAGCTGAAACGCGATGGAATAAACCAGCCCGAGCTGCGGCGGTAGGTTCGCCACGTCGCCCGTTTCCGCCGGTGGCCCGAACCACGGCAACTGCGCGGCCAGTTCCTCGTTCCCCAATTCCCGCAGTACCTCGCCGAGGCACTCGATGAGAAAGCGCAGGTCGCGATCTATTTTTTCAAAGCCGATGCCGACGTAATCCGGCGACGTTTTTTCCTCAGTCATTTCGTGTCAGTCCTCGATCCGGTAGAGATGCGTCTTGCTGCGCAAAATCAGCGCTTTTCCCGCGACTGCGGGCGAGGCCATGAAGCCGCCGTCGAACTGGTTCTCCGCTAGCTTCTTGAACGTGCGATCCGCCGCGAAGACGACCACTTTGCCCTCCTCGTTCCCCGCGTAGAGCCGCCCGTCCGCGTAGAGCGGGCTGGCGCTGTAGTTCCCGCCGATGCGCTCGCTCCACAGCACTTCGCCCGTCTTCGCGTCGAGACACACGGCGATGCCGCCGTCATTCACCGCGAAGAGCAAATCGCCCACGAGCGTGACGCTCGGCTTGTTCGGCACCGTCTTTTTCAAACGCCACGCCACGCTGTCCTCGCCGAGCATGCCGTGCCCGCCGAGCTTCACCGCAAGCAGCCCGCCTTTGCCAAAACCCGTGGCGATGAAAACCATCCCGAGCCCGACCACCGGACGCGCCGCGGCGCTATGGCTCTCGCGTTCCTCGAACCGCCAGATCTCCTTTCCCGTGCGCGGCTCGTAGGCATAGTGCGCCTTTGCCCCGCTCGAAAAAAGCATCGGCTGCCCACCGACCTCGGCGACGTGCGGCGTGGAAAAAGCCTTGCGCCAGTCGCCATCCGCCTCGGGTTTCCCGTCCGCCGTGAGGTCCTTGTAATCAATCGAGCGATCCACTTTCCACACGGTCTTCCCGGTCTTCTTGTCGAGCGCGACAATGAACTGCGCATCGCTCCCATCGAAATTCATAATCAGCAAATCCTGCCACACGATCGGCGACGATCCCGCGCCGCGAAAATGGTTGCACACAAAATCCGTGCGCTCCCAAATTTTCGCGCCCGTCTTCGTGTCGAGGCACGCCGTGCCAGGAGAGCCGAACGTGACGTACAGGCGCCCTTCCTCGACCACCGGCGTCGGCGACGCGTAGCTGTTGAACTTGTGGCAAAACTGCGGCGTCGCCACATGGAAGAGCACATCGTCGCGCAGCACTTTTCCGCTCTCGCGATCCACGCACACTGCCGAGAGTTCCGTGCCTTCTTCGTTCGCTGTCGTCAGCCAGATTTGCCCGCCCCACACCACCGGCGAAGACCATGCCTTGCCATGAATCGCCGTCTTCCATTTCACATGCTCGCCCTCGCCAAATTTCAGCGGCAGCCCCGCCGCCTCGCTGTGCCCATCGCCCGTGGGGCCGCGGAACTGCGGCCAGTTGTCCGCGGCGAAAATAGTGGTCGAGAGTGTGAGAGCGGTGAAGGCGGTGCGGAGAAACATGGCCGGGAGGCTATCGGGGAATCCTCCCGTTTCCAGCCACGAATCGCCCTATGGGAGAAGGATGAGGTATGAGGTATGAAGGATGAGTGATGAGCCCCCCATTCATACCTCATCCTTCAACCTCATACCTTTCCTAACAAACTCTCGCCCCGCCCGTCTCACCCTCAAAACGATGTCTCCCGACTCGCCCCCAATTCCAGTTCCGCGGAGGATTCGCCGATGATTCCACGCACCTAATGTGACCGTGAAAATGCCGGACGAAACCACCGCCCCGGAATGGGGGACGATCGAGCAGGTCTTTGCCGCGCTCGAATCGCCGCTGCTCGCCTATGCCCGGCGACTGCTCGGCGATTTCGCGGTGGCCGAGGACATCGTGCAGGAGGCTTTTATGAAACTTCACATGCAATTCCAAAAGGTGCTCACGCCCCAGCCGTGGCTCTACCGCACCGTCCACAATCTCGCCGTGGATCATCAGCGCCGCGCGAACCGCATCGTCCTCATGGGCGACGGCAAAGACGAGGACGCCCCGACAAATGACGCCGCCGATTCGCAGCCGATGCCGGACGAACAAATCGCGCGCTGGGAAGGCATCGGGCTCGTGCGACTCGTCCTCGAAACGCTCGACGCACGCAGCCGCGAACTCATCCGGCTGCGGTTCAACGAAGACCTTTCCTACAAGGAAATCGCCGACCGCACCGGCCTGAAAGTCGGCCACGTCGGCTACCTGCTCCACCACGCGCTCAAGGCGATGGCTGTGGAGCTGGAAAAAACGGAGGTCGCACGATGAACCACGAAACCCCGATGACGCCCCGCGAAAAAACCGAAGTCAGCCTCACCGCCCTGCTCATGGGCGAACTCCCGCCCGACGAAGCCGCCGCCCTCCAAGCGCAAATGGCCGCCGATCCCGCGCTGGCAAAACTCCACGCGCGTCACCGGCAGGCGATGGAACTGCTCCGCGAAGCCACCGCGCTGCCCGATCATCCCGCGCCCGCGCAGCTTTCCCCCGAGCGCCGCGAG
>JANXSB010000348.1 GCA_025352865.1 Chthoniobacter sp.
CACCGCGCTCGACACGCCGCACGACGCCGCGCCCTACACCTTTACCCTCCCGCACGACACGCTGCCGGTGCGGAAAACTTTCGCCGACTGGCTGCTCTTCCGCGGCATCAAAACCGTGCGCCGCCGCCTTTTCGGCGAGAAGCTCACCGCCGAAATCACACCCGAGGAAAAGGCCAAGCGCCTCACCGAACCCGCGCTCGACGCTCTGCGCAAACACCTCGACGAAACCCTCGCCACGCGCCTTCCCTCGCTCCCCGGCAAACACGCCGACGCGCTCGCCAGCGGCTACATCGAAAAATTCACCGCCGAGATGCACACCGGTCTTGGCGCGCTCCGCGAGCGGCTCACGGGCGAGCGCGCCGCGAAGCAGACACCGCTCGAGGCGAACGCGAAGATTTTCGCCGCGCTCGCCGCGCTCCACGAGCGCACCACTCAGACCGACGCCGCGCTCGATGACCTCGCCCACCACGCGCCCGCCACAATCGCCGCGAACGCACCCACGGTGCTCGATGTCACGCCCGCGGAAACTCACGCAGCGCCGATCAGCGCAGCGTGACAAGGCATCCCAAAGCCGGTTTTCGCGCTGCGTCCCAGCGGGACGCCTGATGGTAGCCGTGGGCTTCAGCCCACGGAACGTCGGCGAGAGCGTGCGCGTCGCGGAGCGACGCTTGCATCCTCCTTCGCGGGCCTTTCAAGTGTCGCTCCGCGACACGGCCTGCCTCCATTTAGAACCATGGGCTGAAGCCCACGGCTACCGTCATTCGTCCCGCTGGGACGACTTCTTTCACAGTCTCTAACCCGCCGTCACCCGGGCGCGAACTGCAACTCCGCCAGACGCCGGTACGTGCCGCTCGGCGCGGCCATGAGTTCGGCGTGCGTGCCGGTCTCGGTGATGACACCGTTTTCCAAAACGCAGATGCGGTCGCACTGCCGCACCGTCGCCAGTCGGTGCGCGATGATGAGCGCGGTGCGCCCGGCGAGCAGCGTCGCGAGCGCGGCCTGGATGAGTGCCTCGCTCTCGCTGTCGAGCGAGCTGGTCGCCTCGTCCAAAATCAAAACCGCCGGATCGCGCAGCAGCGCCCGCGCGATGGCGAGGCGCTGGCGCTGGCCGCCGCTCAGCTTCACGCCGCGCTCGCCCACGAGCGTGTCGTAGCCCTCGGGAAAGCGGGCGATGAACTCATGGCAATGCGCCCGCTCGGCGGCGGCGCGGATGTCCGCCTCGCTCGCGCCGGGCCGGCCATAGGCGATGTTTTCGCGGATGCTGCCGCCGAAGAGCATCACCTCCTGCGGGACGATCGCCATGTTCCCGCGCACGACATCGAGCGGCAGGTCGCGCGCATTTTTTCCGTCGAGCAAAAGCGCGCCTGTGTCCGGTTCGTAGAAGCGCAGGAGCAGCGCAACGACCGTCGATTTTCCCGCACCGCTCGGCCCGATGAGCGCAATCTTTTCCCCCGGCGCGGCGCGCAGTGAAAAGCCGCGCAGCACCGGCAGATCCGGGCGTGAAGGATAGCGGAAACTGACATCCGCAAAATCCACCGCCCCGCGCAAACGCTGTGCTGGAGCGGCTTCCGCGCTCGTCGTTGCGAGCGGCTCGGGTTTCTCCGCGAGCAGCTCCAGCACACGCTCATTCGCGCCGAGCGTGCGCTGAAGCTGGCTGAAAACCTCCGCAAACGACGACACCGCGCCGCCGACAAACAGCGTATAGAGCGTGAAGCGCGTGAGCTGCCCGTGCGTGAGCTGGCCCGCCTGCATGAGCCGCGCGCCGTACCACAGTACGAGAATGATCGAGCCGAAAATTCCGAGGATGATGAACGCGACCAGCCCCGCGCGCCGCCGCGCGCTGCTCAGAATCGTTTCCAGATACGCCTCCACACCCGCGCCGTAGCGCCGCGCCTCGTAGGTTTCATTGGCAAACGCTTTCACGTTGGCGATGCCTTGCAGCGTCTCCTCCACGATCGTCGCGCTCTCCGCCAGTCGGTCCTGCGCGGCGCGCGAAACCCGCCGCACTTTTCTCCCGACAAACACCGCCACCAGCAGCAGCACCGGAAACGTGGAGACCATCACGAGCGAGAGCCGCGGCGAGGTCGCCATGATCGCGATGACTCCGCCGAGCAGCATGACCGTCTGCCGCAGCGCCTGGGGAATCGTGCCCGTGAGCGTGTCGCAGACAAGCGCGAGATCGCTCGACAGCCGGCTCGTCAGCTCGCCCACGCGATGCTCGCCAAAGAATTTCATCGGCAGCCCGATGAGCGTTTCGTAAAGCCGCCGCCGCAGCCGGGCGACAGCGTTTTCGCCGACGAAGTTGAACGCGTACGAGTAGAAAAAAGTCAGCACCGCCTGGATCGCGAGCGTGCCGACGAGGAGCAGCGCCACGGTATTGATGTCCGGCTTCCACCCGTCCGGCGGCGGCGCGACGGAGGGCACCGCGGCATCCACGAGATGTCCCACGAGCAGCGGAAACATCAGGCCGAAAATCATCGAGACCGTGAGCGCCGCGAGGGCCAGGGCAAAGCGTCCGCGCCACGGCCGCACATACGCGAGCAGCCCGCCGATTTCGCCCAGATGCAGCCCGCGCCGGGCTTTTGCGGTTTCGTCGGGCATCGGGCTATCTGGCAAAACTCGACTCCGACTGGTCGGCGAGGCTCATGTCGATCTCGTAGCGCGCGGCGCAGAGGCACCCGCCGAGGAGGATGATCGAGCCCGAGAGATAGATCCACAGGAGCAGCGCGACCACGCTGCCGAAGGCTCCGTAAAGCGCGTTGAAATTGCCGATGTGGCGCGCATAAAAAACGAACAGGCGCTGGAGCAGTTCGAGCGAGATCGTGACGAAAAGAGCCGCGCGCCAGACCTCGCTGAAAAGCGTCCGGCGGCGCGGGGCGAATTTGAAAAACATGCTCATGCCATAAAAGAGCACGAGCAGCGGGACGGCCAGCTTGGCAAACTCGAAGACGTACCACAGGAACCCGAAATCGAGCCCGACCGGCCGCGAAAGTTTTAAGTAAAAGTTTTCGATCTCATCGAGGATGGGCGGGACGAGGATGCCGAGTCCCAGCGCGCTGCACAGGATGGCGAGCATGAAGCAGTTTTTGATCGGCAGCCGCCACCACGAGTACTCCTTCGTGCCCCACGCGCGATTGATGCCGTGGACGAGCCCCTGGAAAAAGCGCAACGCGCTCCAAGCGAGCACCACAAAGGCGATGGTGCCAGTGCTGCGCCGCGATTTGACCACACCGTTGACGGTCTGGAGCACGGCTTCCGGGCCGTCTACGGCCGGGGGTAGGTAGTTTTGCACATAGTCCAGAACCTTGGTCACGGCGGTTTCCTGATCGTGGAGAAAATTCGCGCCGATGGTGATGAGCAGCAGGAGCAGCGGGAAGACCGCGAAAAAAGCGTAGTAGGCGAACGATGCCGCGCGCTGCTCGCAATCGGTTTCGTTGAACTTCAGCAGCGCCCGCCAGATGATCGCGCCGGAGCGCCGCAGCGCGAGGCGGGCGCGGTGGGCGAAGCGGTCGAGAGCGGACATCGCGCGGAGATTAGCGGGGAAGATTCCGCGCAGGCAACCTTGCGCCGCCTTGCATGCGATGGAGTGGCCGCTAGCCTATGCCGCCGATGCCGGAGCCCACGACTGCCCAAGCGAAAACGCCAGCAAAGCCGAAGCGCGGCTGGTTCCGTCGCGCCGTCCGCTGGGGGCTGGTGCTGGCCCTGATCGCCGCCGTCTTTCACCGCCCGCTTTTTCACCACGGCGTCCGCTTCGCCGCGCGCATGCTCGCGCCGCGGCTGCTCCATTTGAAAGTCGATCTGCATCTCTCCGGCAGCGTCTTCACGAATCTCACCGCCGAGGGCATTCATGCGGAACCCGCCGGCGATTTTCCCAACCCCGTCCACAAACTCGACATCGCCCGCATCCGGCTTGATTACAGCCTCCGGCGGCTGGTGAAGTACGGCATCGGCGAATTCCTCGGCAGCTACGAGATCACCGATGCCGACCTGCAAATCGACGCGCTGCCCGCAAAAAAGAAGACGGAGCAGAGTGCGGAGGTGCGCCACGAAAGGCAGAGCATCGCCGCGCTGCTCAACGACATCCTCGGCCAGCCCGCGCTCTACTCCGACCGGGTGAAGATCGACAACTTCAACCTGACCGTGCGCGCGGAGAAGAATGTGACGGAGATTCGCCGCTTCGACCTGCTGCTCGATCCGCAGCAGCCCGGCCATCTGCGCATCGCGCGGCTGCAGATTCCCGGCGTGCCGCTGTGGGAAAACCTTGATGCGGAGACGAGCTACGAGGCGCGGAATTTTTACATCCTCCATCTCCAACTCGCACCGGAACTCAGTCTTGAGGAAGTGAATTTCGACGCATCGCAGCGCTCGAAAAACAAAGGCAGCATCCATCTCGATGCCCGCATTTTCGGCGGCACCGCCACGCTCACCCTGGCTGGCACCCAGCTCAAAAAAAAGGGCGAGAACCTGCTGAAGGGCTACGACACCACGCTGACCGTGGACGCCGCCGGCGTATCCATCGACCGCGCGCTCGCCTACTTCAATGTGCCGAAGCTGCCCGTGGAACTGGGCACGCTCGCGAAGCTCGGTCTGCGCTTCACCGGCGAGCCGGAGAAGCCGCAAACGTGGGATGGAAACGTGGACGTCCGCCTGGAGGCTGTGGTTTTCGACAGGACGAAGCTCGACGTGGCGGAAATCACCGCCGCTTTCAAAAATGGCCGCGCCGAAGTCAGCGCCGTGAACGTGGGCGCGGGGAAAAACACCGTCGCGCTGACCGCGGAAATCGCGCTCCCCGCATCGGTGAACGATTTCCCAAAATGCACCGCGAGCGCCGCGCTCAAGCTCGACGCGCCCGACCTCCCCGCGCTCACAGCGATGCTCCCCGAGCCGCTCACCGGCAGCATCTCCGGCGGCGGGGCTATCGCGCTGCGCGATGGCAAAGCCAACGCCGACCTCGCGCTCGAAGCGGCGAAACTCGCCGTTGGAAAATTTTCCGTCGGCGCGGGAAAGCTGTCGCTCAAAGCGGCGAAGCGCATCGACACGCCGGGGCTCGCGCCGTTCGCGGAAATGGACAGCGAGGTGTCCGCCGACTTCACCGACCTGCGCGTGGACACCTTCGCCGTCGATGCCCTGAAGCTGCACGCCACCAATCACAACGACCTCGTCACACTCCATGCGCTCGATGTGCGCCGCGCGGAAAACGCCGTGACCGCGCAGGGCACCTGGCGCGTGCCGCGCGATTTCAAGGACGCGGCGACCGCGCCGGTCGATGCGCAGTTTGCGATCAAGGTGCCGCAGCTCGCCGACTTCGGCATCGCCGCAAACGGGCAAACGCTGGCCGGTCACATCGACGCCAGCGGCTCGCTAAAGCTGGTGGACAAAGCCCTCGCGGGCGGCGTGACGCTTGACGGCGGCGATTTTCAGCTCGGCGATTTTAAGGCACCCAGCCTCGCGGCGAAAGTCGTCGTCGCGGACAACGTAGCGACGGTCGAACAATTCGCGCTCAAACTGACCGGCACCGACCAAATCACCGTGAGCGGTAAAGCCGGCGTGCAAGCACCTTTCCCATACGAGGCCGCGACCGTCCTCGACATCAAAAAGCTCGCCGTGCTCCAACCGCTGCTCGCGGTCTTCGACGTTAAGCAAACGGTCGCCGGCTCGCTGCACATCGAGTGGAGCGGCAAGGGCGAGGACGTGAAAAAGGATGCGCCGCTGGAGCAGTCCGGCACGCTCGCCATCGCCGTGGAAAAGGCGCGCTTCGACAAGACCGACCTCAGCGAGTTCAAGCTCGCCGGCCTTTACGGGCCGGGCTTTGCGCAGTCCACCGAGCTGCACATCGCCAGCGGGCCGACGGATTTCACCGGCGTGCTCGAGATGAAGGAAAGCAAACTGCGCCTGCGCGACATCAACCTCGTGCAATCCAAACTCACGGTGCTCACCGGCTACCTCATCCTGCCCATCGACCTCGATCATCCGCAGGCGCTCATTCCGCTCGACGGCCGTATCGCCGCGAATCTCAACGCCACGAAACTCGACGTGGAAAAGCTCCTCACCAGCTTCGGCCAGACCTCGCCGATTAGCGGAAATTTCACCGCCAACATCGTCGCCGGCGGCACGCTGCTCGAACCGCTCGGTCATCTCAAGGTCGCCGCACGCGCGCTCAAATCGCCGAAGGTCGCCGCGCTCGATCCCGCCGACCTCGATCTCGATCTGCACTATTCCAACAAGGAACTCACCCTCGCCGCCGTCGTGAAGCAGCCGCAGATGCAGCCGCTCACGATCAAAGGCCATGTCCCGCTCGACCTCGACGCCACGATCAAAACCAAGACGCTCGACCCCACGCTTCCGCTCGATGTGACCGTGCAACTCCCGGCCTCCTCGCTCGCCGTCGTGCCGAAACTCGCGCCGTCCGTCCGCCGCATCGAAGGCACCGCCGCGATTGATGTCCGTGTCGCCGGCAGCGTGGAGAAGCCCGCCCTGAGCGGCTCCGCGGCCGTCGAGCTGAAAGGCGCGCGCATGGCCGACGAGGGCATTCCCGCGCTCGGCGTCTTCCACGCGAAGCTCGGCTTTGCGAACGACACGCTGACCTTCAGCACCTTCGACGGCGAACTCGGCGGCGGCACTTTCAAACTCGGCGGCACCATCAAACTGCCGAAGCTCACCGAGCCCGTCTTTGATCTGCACCTGCTCGCGAAAGAAGTCCTGCTCAAGCGCGACGACTCGATCACCATTCGCGCCGACAGCGACGTGAAGGTCGCCGGGCCGCTCAAAGCCGGAGCCGTGAGCGGCACGCTCTTTCTCACGCAGAGCCGGTTTTTCAAAGAGATCGACATCCTGCCCATCGCCCTGCCGGGAAAGAAGGCGAAGCCCGCGCCGCGCGCCGTGGCGAACCGCGACACGACCGTTTCCTTCCCCGCGGTGGCCGATTGGAAATTCGACCTCGCGATCAAAACGCGCCCGAACGATTCCTTCCTCATCCGCGGCAACCTCGCGAACGGCGCGGCGGCCATCGACCTCAAGCTCGCGGGCACCGGACTCGAGCCGTATCTCGAAGGCAGCATCCGCATCGAATCCTTCAAGGCCAGCCTGCCCTTCAGCACGCTCAGCATTGCGCGCGGTTTTGTGTATTTCAAAAAGGACGAACCCTTTCAGCCCTCGCTCGATCTCCAGGCCGATTCGCAGGTGCGCGACTACCTCGTCCACGCCTACATCTACGGTCGCGCCGCAGAGCCGCAGATTCAGCTCAGCAGCGAGCCTCCCCTGCCCTACGCCGACATCGTCTCGCTGCTCGCCACCGGCACCACCGCCGACGAACTCGGCAGCAGCGCCGGCGTACTCGCCAGCCGCGCGGCCATGCTCGCCGTGCAGCAGCTCTATCGGAAAGTTTTTCATCGCGCCGCCGCCGCGCCGCCCGACGAGAAAAAACCGGACGCCGGAAATTTCGCCGACCGATTTCAAATCCAGCTCGGTGCGCTCGACAACCGCACCGGCGGGCAGGAGGTCAACACGCGCTTTCGCATGACCGACAATCTTTACTTCCTCGGCGATGTCGGCGTCGGCGGGCGCTTCACCGGCAGCCTGAAATATCTCATCCGTTTCCGCTGATGCGCGCTTGGAAAAAACGCAGAGACGCAGAGACGCAGAGGGCGCAGAAGCCAGCCCGGGCGTTCCCGCCGAATGGTTCGCAAAGCGCGAAACTTCTGTTCCCCTCCGCGTCCTTTGCGTCTCTGCGTCTCTGCGTTTTGAAAAAATTCCGGTTACTTCGTTCCTGCGTGGGAACCATCGTCGGCGCGATCTTCTTCGTAACGTGCGGCACACCGCTTCGCGCTGCGGACGAAAATGTCTCCCGCGCGCTCGCCGGTGCCGACCTGATCGTCGGCACGCTCAAGGACGCGGCGAACAACAAGCTCGATTTCACCGGCAACAAAACCTTCACCACCGACCAGCTCCGCGCGCCGATTTCCGAGCAGATTCGCGAATTGCAGGAAAAAGGAATCACGCCCGCGCGGGCGGACGACACCGCGTATTACGTCGGCGCGTTTTATCGCAAGGCCGGCTTTTCGCAGGTCGCGGTGGAATACGAAATCCGCGGCGACCACCTGCTCATCAAGATCGCCGAAGGCCCGCGCTCGCTGCTCCGCTCGGTCACCTTCAGCGGCAACACCTCCATCCCCACCGCCACGCTCTACGACTACATGATCGGCGCGACGCCCGAGCGTCTCGCGAAAGAGCCCGAGCAGTTTCCCTACACCGCCGCGGAAATCGGCGGTGGCGCGGATCGCGTGCGCGGGCTCTACCTCTCGGAGGGCTTTCTCGATGTCGCCATCGACAGCACCGGCGTGCAGCTCGCGGACAACGGCACGCGCGCCGATGTGACCATCCGCATCGTGGAAGGCACGCGCTACACCTTCGGCGAAATCGGCTTCGCAGGCGACACTCTCTTTCCGCGCGAGCAGCTCGTGAAGGCGCTTGGGCAGACGATCTCCGGCCCATTCTCGCCCGGCCAGGCCACCGCGATGCAGCGCAATCTCCAGTCCTTTTACAAAACGAAAGGCTACTATCTGGCCGAGGTCGCCCTGGCCGCCGATCCCGCGCAGGCCAGCGCCGGAAAGGTGCCGGTGCTTTTCACCATCCGCTC
>JANXSB010000418.1 GCA_025352865.1 Chthoniobacter sp.
TGGACGGCGCGGTGAAGGAGTTCACGCCCAGCTCCTCGCGGATGTGGGCGAGGTCGTCCGGCGAGGGTTTCTGGCCGGGAGCGGCGCTCGACAGGAAGCCGAAAACGACCAGAGCAAGCCGGTGCGCGGGGATGTTCATACGGCAGACACTCCCAAAGACCCGCGCGCATTGCAGCACGAATCTTCCCGGATTTTCCGCCGGATTTTTCCCGCTTGACCATCTGGCTTCCCCCGCGATGATTCCGCGCTTGTTCGCCCTAAGGGGCCAAAAATCACTATGCTAGGAAGTTTGGGAAACACCATTTGGACCATCTGCTACTTTGTCGTTCTGTCCGGCCTCTCTCTTTATGGGCTGCACCGTTACGTCATCGTCTATCTCTTTCTGAAAAACCGGGATCGCCCGCCGCAGCCGCTCACGACTTTTGAGAAGCTGCCGCGGATCACGGTGCAGTTGCCGATTTTCAATGAGTTGTATGTCGTCGAGCGGCTGCTGAAATCCGTCGCCGCGCTGGAGTATCCGCGTGAGCTGCTGCAGGTGCAGGTGCTGGACGATTCGACGGACGAAACGACGGAGATTGCGGCGAAGCAGGTTGCGGAATTGAAGGCGGCGGGGCTCGACATCGAGCTCATTCACCGCACGGATCGGACGGGTTTCAAAGCGGGCGCGATGGAAGCTGGGATGGCGTCCTGCACGGGGGAGTTTGTCCTCATTCTGGATGCGGATTTCGTCCCTGCGCCGGACATGCTGCGCAAGACGGTGCATTTTTTCACCGACCCGAAAGTGGGCATGATTCAGACGCGCTGGGGCCACCTGAACCGCACGTATTCCGTCCTCACGCGCGTGCAGGCCATGTTCCTCGACGGGCATCTGCTGCTCGAACAAACCGCCCGGAGCCGCGCCGGACGGTTTTTTAATTTCAACGGGACCGCCGGGCTCTGGCGGCGCTCGTGCATCGCCGATGCCGGCGGCTGGCAGCACGACACGCTGACCGAAGACCTCGATCTCAGCTACCGCGCGCAGCTCAACGGCTGGCGCTTCATTTTCCTGCCCGATCTCGTCACGCCCGCCGAATTGCCGGTGGACATGAACGGCTTCAAGTCGCAGCAGCATCGCTGGACGAAAGGCTCGATCCAGACCTGCATGAAACTGCTCCCCGCGGTCTGGCGCGCGGATTTGCCGCTGCTCATCAAGCTCGAATCGACCGCGCACCTGACCGCGAACTACGCGTATCTGCTGCTCTTTTTCCTCTGCATCCTGATGCACCCCGCGACCGGTGACAGCGGCGCTTTTACCTGGCACTCGCTGCTGCTGAATATCCCGATCTATCTCTCCGCGTCGCTCCCGGCGGCGATTTTCTATGTGGTCGCGCTACGCGAACTGCATCCGACGACTTGGAAGAAGGAAGTCGTGCTCCTGCCGATGGTGCTGGCGCTCGGTATCGGGCTGGCGATCAACAATGCGCGGGCGGTGATCGAGGCGATGCTCGGGCATCAGTCCGAGTTCACGCGCACGCCCAAGTACGGCATTCAAAGCAAAACGCAGTCGTGGAAAAAGGCGCGCTACATCCCGCTCAAGAGCGTCGTGCCGTTCATCGAACTGCTCTTCGCGATCTATTTCAGCTACCTGCTCGGCTCGGCGGTCGCGCATGAGCAATGGCTGAACGCGATGTTCCTCGCGCTCTTCCTCGTGGGCTTTGCCTATGTCGCGCTGTGCTCGCTCGCGCAGTGGATGCCAAATCTGCGCTTTCCCGGACGGGACACGGGTGCGCCACTGGCGGCATGAGGCAGCGAGGGATGGCGTTTTGGAAAGTATTGAAAATCCCGCGAGGCACGGTGGCTGCTAAACTGTGTCTGCCATGAAAATGAACCGCCGCCTCGCCAATTTCTGCGCGTTTCTCGCCATCTGCGCCGCGCCCGTGCGGATGTTTGGCGGCACCTCGATCATCGTCAGCGTTCCTGAGCAAAAACTCGCCGTCATCGAAAACGGGCTGCGGGTCGCACAGTTTCCGATTTCCACTTCCAAATACGGCGTCGGCGACCGACCGCGCAGCTACGCCACGCCGCTCGGTCGCCTCGTGGTGGCCTCGAAAGTGGGCGCGGGCGCGCCGCAGGGAGCGGTTTTCAAGAGCCAGCACATGACCGGCGAAGTCCTGCGTCCGAACGCGCCGGGGCGCGATCCCATCGTCACCCGCATCCTCCATCTGCGCGGACTCGAAGCCGGCAACGCCCGCGCCTACGACCGCGGCATCTACATTCACGGCACGCCCGAGGAATCGAAGATCGGCCGGCCCGCCAGCTACGGCTGCATCCGCATGAAATCGCGCGATGTCGTCCGCGTCTTCGACGCCACGCCCGTGGGTACGCCCATCGAAATCGTCCGCACCTCGATCTCCCGCGCGCTCAAGCAGCTCACCGCCGGCCATCACCTGGCCGCGAACTAAAAGCAGCCCGGGCTCTACTGCCCGTTGCCGTTGAAGTGCAGGTACGTGTAACCCTTCAGTGCCCGCTCGTAACTCGCGAGCAGCTTCATCGCCTCGTTCGGTTTCAGTCGGTCGCTCTTGATCGCCGCATCCACCTGCCCCTTCACATGCCGCGCGAGTTCGTTCTGATCCCACTGCGTCATTGAAAGCACCTCGCCGATGGTGCTGCCCTCGATCGTCTCCTCGATGTACCAGCCGCTCTCCTCGTCCTCGTCGAGAAAGACGTGCGCCTCATTCACGCGGCCAAAAAGATTGTGCAGGTCGCCCATGATGTCCTGATACGCGCCCATCAAAAAGAACCCGAGATAGTACGGCTTCCCCGGCTCCAGCTTGTGCAGCGGCAGCGTGTCCTTCACGTCCTGCAGGTCGATGAACTTGCTCACCTTTCCATCGCTGTCGCAGGTGATGTCCACCAGCGTCCCATTGCGCTCAGGATACTCATCGAGCCGGTGAATCGGCATCACCGGGAAAAGCTGCCCGAGCGCCCAGTGGTCGAGCAGGCTTTGGAAAACGGAGAAGTTACACACGTATTGGTCACCCAGCGAAATCTCGAGATCCTTCACTTCGTCCGGCACGTATTTCATCCCCGCGCAGTAATCCACAATCCGCTTTGCGATCTGCCAGTACACCGTCTCGATCTTCGCTTTGCTCTCCAACTCCAGCAGCCCGAGGTCAAACATCGACT
>JANXSB010000422.1 GCA_025352865.1 Chthoniobacter sp.
CTCTGCAAGAGTGATGGATGCAGTGACGAAGGCGGTTCAGTCGTTTGCGGTTTATGGATTCCCGGAATCGCACGCTATCAGCTTCGCAATCCTCGCCTATGCAAGCTGCTGGCTGAAAGTGCATCGTCCTGCGGAATTCACGGCGGGCCTGCTCAACAATCAGCCGATGGGATTCTATTCGCCGGCCACGCTGGTTGCTGACGCGAAGCGGCACGGGCTTCGCATCAAGCCCGTCTCGGTGCTGGAATCGAATTGGTTTTGCGAGGTGGAAAGTGATGAGGTTTTGCGTCTCGGCCTGTGCTACGTCCGCGGCATGGGGCGTGAGGACGGCGAGCGTATTGTCGCCGAAAGGCTGAAAACTCCGTTCTCGTCGCTGGTAGATTTCCAGTTCCGGACGGCGTTGCCGCAAACGACCGCGCGGGCGCTGGCGAAGATTGGTGCGCTCAACGGCTTGGCGGAACATCGGCGGGATGCTCAGTGGAAAATTGAAGTGAGCCGCGATGCAGACGACCTCTTTGCAAGGGTGGAAGGCGAGGCGGCGTTGCCGCTGGCGGCGATGAATCCGGTGGATCGCCTGCGCGCGGATTACAGCGGCACCGGTCTTTCGATCGGGCCGCATCCGATGAGGCTGATTCGCGCGCAACTGCCGGACGTCTGGCGGGCGTCAGACCTGGCAGGCGCGCGTAGCGGCACGCTGGTAAAAATCGCGGGACAGGTGATTTGTCGCCAGCGACCGGGAACGGCAAAAGGATTCGTGTTCGTCAGCCTCGAAGACGAAACCGGCGTCGCAAATGCCATCATCACGCCGCAGCTTTTCGAGCGGTATCGACTGCGAGTTGAGGAGGAAGCGTTCCTCGTCATAGGGGGCGTGATGCAAAGCGCTGAGAACGTGGTTCACGTAAAGGCGCGGAGCATCGAGGCGCTGCAATTCCGCGAACTGGCGGTGCCGGCTTCGCATGATTTTCGGTAAGGCAAAGCGATGACGCTCAAAGCAGGGCTGCGATACTAGAGAAGACCGGCACCCTTCTTCTTAACTCGGCTTTTGCCTTTTCTGAGCGCTCGTTAGCTAGCCTGACAATCTCAAGGATCGCTATACGTTCAGCGCGAAACCACGGACGGGTGGCGACCTTTCGGAACTTCGCTAAGCGGGTATTGAAGCGGCACTGCCCAAGTCGCTGCCTGCAACCGCAAGGGCAAGGGAGCTTGTTTGCTTTCCGCTTTTTCATCCCGAGCAGGCGCAAAGCTTCTACTGCCTGTGAATACTCCTTCACGCCGAATAGACTCACGTAGTCGTCGAGCATCCCCGGCAATCCGTGGTCCAGTTCGCCGAACACGAATTTTCCGCTGCCGGCCTGCTTTTGCGATTGAGCAAACAGGTATGGGACGAGGCATTTCGCGGCGAAGCCGGTAAGGGTTGGATCTTCTGCTACGAGCTGGCGGAGACGCAAGGGCGAGCCGAGGCAGAGTGTGTTGTCTGCGGTGTTAACGTGATGATCCGCCTCACGAGGTATTCTACCGCCAATCTCTATTACGAAAGGAACTTCGTGGGGAAATGTTGGAGGTATTTCGATCTCCAGCTCGAATGCGTCTTCGATCTCCCCCGCATCGGGGTGACGGGCGGTGAATGCGAATCGTCCGCGCAAGACTGGAGGTTTCCCAGCGCGCGGACGAAACGTCATAAGCGGATAGTCCGCAAGAAACTCGCCAAGACCGGGAATGCTGGCGTGAGCAGATTTCAACGGCAAGCCCACGGTTTAGCCGGGGTCTCTGACACAATATGCACCTTCGGACGAGTGACGACGCTAATGGAGGCCAACCCCAGCTTCTCCTTCAAGCGATCCTTGTCGATAGTGGAGGCAAACTTAGCATGCACCTGCTCATCGAGATAAGTGACATCGCGGGCTTCGGCGATGATCTTAAAATCCCGCTGGGCGTGTTCAAGCCAATCCCAAAAATTCTGCTCTAGGTGGAGATGGGCATACTGCGGCTCATGCCACTTATCGGCGAAGTCTTCGGCGGGATTCACCGGGTTGGGGACGCGAGGGATGGTTTGCCGGACATAAAGGTGCATGTCGGTAAGGATGCGCTCCAGCGCTCTCTCCGCATCAGCTTCGCCCTGATATGCGGCGGCGGAAAGGGTGGTGATGATTACCGAAATCGGAGCAGAAGCCGGGTCTTCCTCGAACATTACGTCGCGATGCCGTTTCAGAATTTGAACGGCTTGCTGGAGTGGCGATTTCCATTTACGAGCAGGTAGGTCATCCACCTTCGCCGCT
>JANXSB010000423.1 GCA_025352865.1 Chthoniobacter sp.
GCGCCGCCCGCGCCGCCACCCGCGCTCGGCGTGGTCAGCGCGGGTGGGCCGGGGATGTTGTTGTTGCCATTTCCGCCCACGCCGCCAGTGGCCTCAGCGAGGATTTCGAGGTTGCCCAAAACATTTCGCGCCGTATTTCCCGCCGTCGCCGCGCCACCCGTACCAGCGACGCCGCTGGTAAATTTCCGCTCGGCCCCGCCGCCGCCGAGCGCGATCGCCCGCGCCGTCAGCGACTCCACGGATTTCGTGATATTGAAGGCGCTCCCCGCCATGCCCGCCGTGCCGAGCGTGCCGTCGAAGGAAAAACCGCCAGCCCCACCGACCGCGCGCTGAATCATGAAAAGCGTCCCCGTTTCGCCCGGCGCACCGTCCACCGCGTTCAGCAGACTCACCGGCGCGCCATGGCCCGCAATGCCGCGCTCCGAGGCGCCGCCCGCGCCGCCAAACGCTTCCGCCGTGAGATAAATTCCGCCGGGCGCGGTCGTCTCCGCGAAGACCGGCGCGAGCACCGCCGCACCGCCATTGGCCGCGATCCCCAGCGCGCCGCGGCCCTGCGTGGAGCCGCCCGCACCGCCGCGCGCGGTGGCCGTGGCTGTGACGCCGTAAATCCCGGTGAGCGAAAATCCCGCCGTGGCCGTGCCGCCGGCCGTGGCATTGCCGCTGGCGAAAAGAGGGCCACCGTTTCCGCCATTCAGTCCGGTGTTATTGAAGCCGCCGGTGCCGCCCGTGGCGGAGACGGTCGCGACGAGATTGGTGGCCGGATTGCTGAACGTGAGCAGGCTCGAGGCGTTCCCCGCAAAGCCCGGCGTGCCGATGATTTCCTCGATGTAATTTCCCGAGGCCGGGTCCGCGGCCGCGCCCGCCGAACCGGCGACCGCGATCTGCCGCAGCTCCAGCGCGTGAAAAAAAATCCCCGGACTGCGCACCGCATCGAGCATGAAAGAATTCGCGCCATCGCCGCCGGTCCCGCCGCTCGATCCGAAGCCGCCGCTGCCGCCCGTTTGCGTGGCCGAGACGAGCAGGTCGCCTCCGCCAAATGCGCCGCTCGCATCCGCCGTCGCCGACGCCGCGCCGCCGTCGGCTCCGTCTCCGCCGAGCCCCGGCAGCCCGCCGCGCGAGTGACCGTTCCCGCCAACTCCGCCGGTGGCAATCGCGATGATTTCATTTTGCGGCGAACCGGGAAATCCGAGGTGCAAAGGCCCCGTCGCAAACGCCTTCGCCGTCGCCGCGCCTCCCGCACCGCCATCACCGCCATCGCCATTCACCCCATCCACGCCGTAGCCGCCAAATCCGCCGAAGCCGCCATGCCCGCCATTCGCGACCGCACGCGCGATCAAAATGCTGAACGGCGCAGGCGCCAGGCTGTTCGTCGTCGCGGTCGCCGTCGCGCTGCCCGCATTTCCACCCGCGCCGGCATCCGCGCCGACGCTGCCCGTGCCGCCATCCCCGCCCCACCCGCCATTGCCGCCCGTGGCCGTGGCGCGATTCTCCGGGTCGGTGCTGACCGCGCTCGCGACGGCGCTCCCGCCGCCGCTGCCAGCGCCGCCGGGCGAGCCTGGGGTGAGCGCATTGCCGTTGATTCCCGCCGCGCCGTTCGCGCCATTCGCGCCGGTGACGGTGTCATCCACGCCGTGCGCGGCGAGGGAAAAAAAGCCGCAACCCGCGAGTGCGAGCAGCGAGCGTGAAAGGCGGGAACTGTTGCGGATGGAAGCGGGCCGTTTCATGTGACGAGTTGGGGAGCGGGGCGGATCCTTCACGATTCGCCGCCAAGTTCAACCAGCGGGTGAGGAAAAGACTCGGCGACGGGGTTATTTGTAAAGCCGAGCGTGGGTTTGCCGCCGGCGTGCGGACGCTGCACAATCAAACGGCAGGTTGAGTGCAGGGCATTTTTTGCGCCGGCGCAAATTTCGCCGGATACAGGCGCGTAGTCGTCGCTTGCCATCCGGCGCTGGGACAGACGAAGTACGGCACCTGCGCGCGATGCCGCATCGTTGACCACGGCGACGCAGCAGAGCTAAATCCGAAGTTGGCGAGTCATCACCTCCGTTTGTTTTTTCTGCCGACGCACTCCTCATTTCCAAAGCCATGAAAATCTCCGCCCTCCTCGTCACTTCCCTCGCCTCCCTCGCTTTGTTATTGCCGCCGCTCCACGCGCAGGAGAGCACCGTGAAAGCTCCCGCGCTCGCCGAAGCCGCACCGGCGCTGAAGCCAGGACTGACGCTGACTTTCACCGCAGGGGGAAAGTCGGACACGCGCGCCGCGCGGCTCGTGGCGCTCGCGGTTCCCGCCGGGCAGCCGGTGACGCCGTTTCTCCCCGCCGGGCCTTTCACCGCGAAGTGGGAAGCCGACATCGTCTCAGACATGCGCGCGGAATTCACCTTCGCCGCCGAGGTGCAGGGCGCGGTGAAAGTGACGCTCAACGGTGCGGCGATTTTGGAAGGCACCGCACATGTCGAAGGCAAGCCGGTGAAGCTGCAAAAGGGTGCGAACAAACTCGCCGTCGAATTCACCAGCCCGCCCAAAGGCGACGCGCTGCTGCGGCTGCTTTGGTCGTCGAAAGAATTCCCGTGGGAGCCGGTGCCACCGACCGCGTTTCAGCACAACACCAGCGCCACCGACCTCCGCACCGGCGAACGCGTGCGCGCGGGGCGGCTGCTCTTCGCCGAGCTGCGCTGCGCTGCGTGCCACGACGGCGCGGGCTTCGTTCCCGCGAAGGGCGAAGGCATGCCCGAACTGGCGCAGGACGCACCGCAGCTCGGCGAGTTCGGCGCGCGCTTCAACGAACCGTGGATGGCCGCGTGGATCAATGACCCGCACGCCATCCGCCCGCATGCGCTGATGCCGCGCGTTTTCGCCGATGGAAAACCGGGCGTCATCGACCAGCGCGCCGCCGACCTCGCCGCGTATTTCACCACGCTCGGCACGCGTGCCGAGGGCAAGCCGCTCGACGCCGCGCTCGTCCCGCCGGGCGGCGCGCTCTTTGCCAATCTCGGCTGCATCGCCTGCCACACGCGGCCCGACGCCGACGGCAAGGACGAGCACGACCGCACGCCCCTCGCCCACGTCCGCGCCAAATGGCAGGCCCCCGCACTCACCGAGTATCTCAAAGACCCCGTGAAAAATTTCGCGTGGAGCCGCATGCCGCACTTCCGCCTGAGCGACGACCAAGCCGCAAAACTCACCGCCTATCTTTTCCTCTCCGCAAAAAAGGAATTCCCCGCCGGGCCGAAAGGCGACGCCACCCGCGGCGCGGCGCTCCTCGCCACCAGCGGCTGCCTCAACTGCCACGCCGGCCTCCCGCCCACGACCGCGCCGACACTCGCCGTCACGCTCAAAGGCGGATGGACAAAGGGCTGCATGGCCGCCGACGCCCCGGCGCGCGGCAAAGCCCCCGACTTCGCCTTCACGTCGGCGCAGCGCGATGCGCTCCTCGCTTTCGGCAGCGGCGGCTTCGCCTCATTGAAACAGGACGCGCCCATCGAATTCGCCGAGCGCCAGATCGCCAATCTCCGCTGCACCGCCTGCCACGCGCGCGACGGACAGGCGAGCACATGGTCGCGGCTCGACGACGAAACCGCCCCGCTCGCCGCCGCCGCGCCGCTGGAGGAAGGCGAAGGCAAACCCATCGCCACCACCGCGCTCCCGCAGCTCACCTGGCTCGGCGAAAAGCTCCAGCCCGCGTGGATGGCGCAATTCATCGCCGGCCCCGGAAAGGCCAAGCCGCGCCCGTGGCTCGTCGCCCGCATGCCCGGATTTCCTGCCGTCGCCGAAGGCATCGCCAATGGCCTCTCGCTCGAACACGGCTTCCCCCTCACACCCGCCGCGGCCATCGCCGCCGTGCCGGAAAAAGTGAAGGCCGGCGAAACCCTGCTCGGCGAAAACGGCGGCTTCAACTGCCTCCAGTGCCACGCCCTCGGCGACCGCGCCGCCACCGCCGTCTTCGAGGCCCCCGCGCCCAATTTCGCCTACGCCCGCGAGCGCCTGCGCAAGGAATACTTCGACCGCTGGCTG
>JANXSB010000432.1 GCA_025352865.1 Chthoniobacter sp.
CACGCGGCACTGCACGGCGTAACCCATGCGCGGGATATGATTCTGTTTCGGCAGCGCCAGCTCGGGGCCGTGCAGCTCCGCGCCTTGTGCGATGAGGATTTGCGAGCGCACGAGGTCGATGCCGGTGATCTGCTCCGTGACCGTGTGCTCGACCTGGATGCGCGGGTTCATCTCGATGAAAAACCACTCCTTCGTGTCGAGGTCGTAGAGGAATTCGATGGTGCCCGCGTTGTCGTAGCCGATCTCTTTCGCGATGCGCGCTGCCGCTTCGCACAGCTCGTGGCGCACGCGCTCGTCGAGCCCGACGCTCGGCGCGATCTCGACGACCTTTTGATGCCGCCGCTGCACCGAGCAATCGCGCTCGTGGAGGTGCAGCACGTTGCCATGCCGGTCGCCGAGAATCTGCACCTCGATGTGCTTCGCGCGCGGGATGTACTTTTCCAAAAACACCGCCGCATTCCCAAACGCGCGCTCGGCCTCGCCCTGCGCCTCGTCGAGCAGCGCGTCGAGATCGCCGGCCTTGTGGACGACACGCATGCCGCGCCCACCGCCGCCAAACGCTGCCTTGATGATGAGCGGGAAACCAATCTGCGCCGCAACCTTCAGCGCCTCGCCGCGGTCGCTCACCGGGTCTTCCGTGCCGGGCAGCGTGGGCACCTTCAGCTTTTGCGTGAGCGCCCGCGCCGCCACTTTGTCGCCCATGAGTTCGAGCAGCTCGGCCTTTGGCCCCACGAACTCGATCCCTGCCTCGCGGCAAGCCCGTGCGAACCGCGCATTCTCCGACAAAAATCCGTAGCCCGGATGAATGAGATTCACGCCATGCTCCTTCGCCACAGACACGATGCCTTCGATGTCGAGATACGCGCCGACCGGCCCTTTGCCTTCGCCCACGCGGTAGGCTTCGTCGGCTTTGAAACGGTGCATCGAAAACCGATCCTCCTCCGCGTAAATCGCGACGGTGCGCAAGCCGAGTTCCGTCGCCGCGCGCATGACGCGGATGGCGATTTCCGAGCGGTTCGCGACGAGCAGTTTCAGCGGCGCGGCGGCAGTTTGCGGAGTCGGGGAAATGGGAGCGCGGGTGGGCATAAATGGAGCGCGTTTCTAGGGCACCGCGCATCGCGGACGCGAGGGAAAAGTCCGCAATCGCCGCGTCGGTCTGGACGAATTCGAGCCGGGGACGTTATGAAATGCGGCGCGCTGCGCGTAGTCCGCGCGGCGAAGCCTGCATGACCCCCATCGAAACCATCGCTGACCTCGAAGACAGCCTGAGCGCGCCGACTTCCGGCGTGCTCGATACGCTGGAAGCGATCGACGGCGACGTGCTCGTACTCGGCGCGGGTGGAAAGATGGGGCCGACGCTGGCGCGGATGGCGCGGCGGGGGATCGACCGACTGGGGCAGGAGCGGTGCGTTTTCGCCGTCTCCCGCTTTTCTGGAGCCGCGGCGGCGCAGGCGCTCCGGCAGGATGGGGTGAAAGTGATCGCCTGCGACCTCGCCGACCGCGCTGCGGTGAGCCGTCTGCCGGACGCGCCGAATGTGATTTTCATGGCCGGCCAGAAATTCGGAACGAGCGACGCGCCCGAGATGATGTGGGTGATGAACACGGTGGTGCCGGGCATCGTCGCCGAGCGTTTTGCGGGTGCGCGCATCGTGGTGTTTTCCACGGGCTGTGTCTATTCGCCGACCTCCACAATGGGGCGCGGCTCCAGCGAGGACGATCCGCTCGAACCGCCGGGCGAGTACGCGAATTCCTGCGTCGGCCGGGAGCGCATCTTCACCCACTTTTCAAAAAAGCACGGGACGCCCACGCTCATTTTCCGGCTGAACTACGCGATCGATCTGCGCTACGGCGTGCTGTCGGATGTGGCGCGCAATGTCGCGGCGGGCCGGGCTGTGGATGTGACGACGGGGTGGGTCAACGTGATCTGGCAGGGCGATGCGAATGCGCGCGCGATCCAGAGCCTCGCCCACGCGTCCGCGCCGCCGCTGGCGCTGAATGTCACGGGCCGCGAGCGCGTTTCGATTCGTGAGGTGGCGCACCGTTTCGGCGCTCTGCTCGGACGCCCGCCGGTCATCATCGGGAGCGAGGCGCCGGCGGTGTGGCTGGCAGATGCGACGCATTCGTTCGAACTGTTCGGGCCGGTTGCGGTGACGCTGAATGAGATGATCGAGGCGACCGCGGATTGGGTGCGGCGCGGCGGCGTTGCGCTGGGCAAACCGACCTGCTTTGAAAGCCGCGACGGACGTTTTTGAGAATGCTCATCCGCCCCTTCCACACGGGTGATCTCGAGGCTCTCAGGCGCATCACCGTCGAGGCTTTTGACGGCACGGCCATGGACCAGAATGTGGAAGGACAGTTCGGCCTCCTGGCCGGCCACGACTGGCGCTGGCGAAAGGCGCGGCAGGTGGACGAGGACGTGGCCGCGAATCCCGCCGGTGTGTTCGTTGCGGAGGACGAGGGGAAAGTGCTCGGCTACATCAGCACGCGGCTCGACCGTGAGGCCGGCAAGGGCCGCATCCCGAATCTCGCCGTGGTCGAGGCCGCCCGAGGGCGAGGTCTTGGCCGCCGGCTCATGGAGCACGCGCTGGACTACTTTCGCCGTGAAGGCATGGCCTTCGCGATGATCGAGACGATGACGAACAATGCCGCGGGCCAGCATCTCTATCCATCCTGCGGCTTTGTCGAAGCGGGCCGACAAATCCACTACGCCATGAAACTATGAGCGCCGGACTTCGCGCGGCCTTGCTCGGTGGGCTCGCCATTCCCGCGCATCCGCTGGCTCTCACGGCGTCGCGCCGGCTCGATGAGCGGCGGCAGCGGGCGCTGTCGCGGTACTACATCGCGGCGGGTGCAGGCGGCCTCGCGGTCGGGGTGCATACTACGCAGTTTGCGATTCGCGATCCGCGCATCGGGCTGTTTGAGCCAGTGCTCGCGCTGGCGGCGGAGGAGATGGATCGCGCGGGCCGGGCGGTCGTGCGCCTCGCGGGAATTTGCGGGGACACGAGGCAGGCCGTAGCGGAGGCGGAGACCATTCGCCGGCTTGGTTATCACGCGGGCCTGCTGAGTCTCGCGGCGCTGCCCGAGGCGGGCGAAGACGAACTCATCGCGCATTGTCGCGCGGTCGCGGAGTGCGTGCCGCTGGTGGGTTTCTACCTCCAGCCGGCGGCGGGCGGGCGGGCGCTGCCGTATGCGTTCTGGCGGCGCTTCGCCGAGATCGAGGCCGTGGTGGCGATCAAGATTGCGCCTTTCAACCGCTACCAAACGCTCGACGTGGTGCGCGCGGTGATCGACGCGTGCCGCGATGACGTGGCGCTCTACACGGGCAATGACGACAGCATCGTGGCGGATCTCGTGACGCCCTTCCGCTGCGCGGGAAAAGAGCGCCGCATCGTGGGCGGTCTGCTCGGTCATTGGTCCGTGTGGACGCAGCGCGCCGTCGCGCTGCTGGAGCGCTGCCGGAATGCCGACGCGTCGCCCGACCTGCTGCGGCTCGGGATGGAAGTCACCGATTGCAATGCGGCGTTCTTCGATGCGGCGAATGGCTTTCGCGGCTGCATCGCGGGGCTGCACGAAGTGCTGCACCGGCAGGGGCTGCTCGCGGGAACTTGGTGTCTCGATCCGGCGGAGACGCTCAGCCGCGGGCAGGCGGAGGAAATCGACCGCGTGCTGCGGGCATATCCGCACTTGAATGACGATGAGTTCGTCGCCTGCCACCGCGATGAATGGCTGCGGGGCTGACGGCTTACGCGTTCAGTTGCGCGAGGATTTCCGGGTCGCGGACGTCGGCCCAGTCGCCGGTGAGTTCGAGGGCCTGGACTTTGCGGCCTCTGAGGGCGAGGGCGCGGATGGCGTCGGTGAGTTCGTATTCGCCGCGGGGGGATTTTTCGAGTTTGGCGGTGAACTCGAAGATGCTGGGGCGAAAGGCGTAGATGCCGGCGTTGTACCACGGGCTGGTGGGTTCGCCCGGCTGGGGTTTTTCGCGGAGGTCGGTCATCTCGAATTTCTCGTTCACAAAAACCGCGCCGCCCTTGGCGATTTCGCCGGGGTTGTATTTCACGCTGATGAGCGCCTCGGCGTCTCCGGGCGCGGTGAGGCGCAGGTAGTTCGCGGGGTCCACGAGGATGTCGCCGTAGCTGAGGACAAACGCATCGGCAGCCGCGAAATCTTTTGCCAGCTCGACGACGCGGCCCGTGCCGTCCTGCACGACTTGGGTGGTGTATTCCACGGAGATGCCGAACTTTTTTCCATCGCCGAAAAACTCGCGCACGACCTCCGCGCGCCAGCCGACGATGATGAGAAAATGGGTGACGCCCGCGCCGCGCAAACCCTCGACGATGTGCTGCAAAATCGGCTTCCCGCGCACGGCGATCATGGGTTTCGGCAGTGCGTTGGTCAGCTCGCGCATGCGCGTGCCTTTGCCCGCGGCGAGGAGGACGGCTTTGGTGACTTTGATGGAATTCACCGCACGACCATGCGGCGTCCCCGCACCGCTGGCAAGGCGCGGCGCGGCCGGGAGGCGGCACGGATTTTTCGGAGCGGTTTTTTTGAAAAACGCTGAGGCGCTGAGACGCAAAGGTCGCAGAGGTCTGCGGCTTCGGTGGTTCTGCGCTCTCCGCGTCTCTGCGTCTCTGCGTTCCCCCCAAAAAATCGTGTCGCAGAAAACTGAACCACTGCCAGTTCGTCCACTTGCGGGATTGCTCCGCAGCCCGCCTTTCGCATACCACTGGCGCATGAACCACTCCCGCCGAACATCCGCCAGCGTATTTTTTTCCTTCCTCGCCCTCGCCGGTCTCACGGCCCACACGGCCAGAGCCATCGACACGTACACCGAGGTCACCGGCTCGGAGGGCGATGGTGAAGTTACCGTTGGCCCCGACTACACGACCGACAAAGACCTCACGGATCTCGGCAATCCCAAGGGAAAATCTTTCGAGTTCAAGATGAAGCTCGCCGACAGCAAAATCTTCCGCGGCGATGACAAGACGCTCGAACCGGACAAGAAGCCGGTGCTTACGGAGCGCAAGATTTCCGTCTATGTCCCCGCGGCGTACAAGGATGGTACGGCTGCGCCTTTGCTTATCATCCACGACGGCCCCGGCCCACTGGGGCAGGTGCGCAACGCGCTCGACAACCTCACTATTGCCAAGGACGTGAACCGCAAGCTGCCCGCGTTCATTGCTATCGCCGTGGAGAATGGCGGCAACGACGGCAAGAACAGTGAGCGCGGCCTCGAGTACGACACCATGTCCGACCGCGAGGCCCGCTTCATCGCCGAGGAAGTGGTCCCCGCAGTGGTGGCCAATGCGGACATCAAAGCCGCGTATCCCCGGCTCGCCTTCACGCAGAACCCGTGGGGCCACGCGGTCATGGGCTGCAGTTCTGGCGGCGCTGCGGCGCTGACGATGGGCTGGTTCCGCCCCGATTATTTCCGCCGCATCATCGCCTACTCCGGCACCTTCGTGGACCAGCAGGACGACGACGCCGCGGAGGAAGCGAAGTTCCCGCTCGGCGCATGGGAATACCACTCCGGCATGAAGCTCATCGAGACGAGCGAGAAAAAGCCCCTGCGCATCTTCACGCACGTCTCGGAAAACGACCTGCGCAACAAGGACGCCGAGGACACCCATCACAACTGGGTCATGGCCGGCCAGCGCACCTCCGCCGCCCTGACCGCCAAGGGCTACCACCACCGCTTCGTTTTCAGCAAGGCGACCGGCCACTGTGATGGCAAAGTCTTTAACCAGACGCTCGCTGATACGCTGGTGTGGCTTTGGCATGGGTATCACGGCGAGTAACGCAGCGGCTGCGCAGGTAGATGCATTGGCGGAGTCGCCGCACTTTTCATAGCCGCCTGGCAGGTGAGAACGGACGCAGTTTCTGCCCGCGAATGCGTTACTTTTCTCCTCGTTCCAAAGCTCAGTTTGGGAATGAGGAAAATGCGTCATGTTCTGGAGACTTAATCGGTTGCGTCCGGGTAACGGAACTCCGTGAAGTGGATCAGACCCTTCCCGGCCCGGACTTGGCGCGTTTGAATTCCCGGCCCAGTTCCGCGAAACCGAAGTGCGTCCTTTAGAAGTTCGTCCGATTGCGCCCCGGCGAAGATAAAGCGTCGGGCACCGCCGAGCGTGCGTTCATTGATGAGCTGAGACATTCCGGGAGCCAGATCCCCGTAACTGTTCGGGCCGTCGCGTCGAGCGCACGCCACCATGCGGAGGCTCAATGGCAACAAGAGTTCGATGTTAGGATTTCGCAGACCAATCAAATTGGAAACCGGATCGGCGAGCGTGACAGGGTGATCGCCGATTATCAAATCGGGTTCCCCTACTGGAACGGCCAGAAACGTCCATTGCATCTGGGATAGCTCATCGGCGATTGTCTCGATCATGCGAATCGCCGCTGTCAGCAAATGATCGCGATGAGGCGTAACGGTCATTTTCCCAGCGTTGACGAGTGCGACCATTCGCGCAATTTCATTTTCCGTCATTCCCCTCGCCAGTAGCCTCTCTTTGAACTCGGCACTGTAGTTCGCCATACGCCTAAACGACTCCCGCAACACGGGAGTCAGAGCTGTAGCCTGCCGTTCCAGAGTCATTGGAGTTCGCTGCATTTGCGCGGCGACGAATCCTAGAAACGCCCACCACCGCTCACCACTCAAACACTCGCGCGCGAGAAGCCCTTTGATAGCGTCCGCTCCCGGACTGTCGATGTTGTCTCCCAAGAAATTCTCGATCGCGCTGTACTCAGGCTTATCACCCTTGAGGTCACGCGCGTAAAAATTTCCCTCAAAACCCGCCGATTTAGGCCGGGTTTTCCAGCACTTGCCCTGTTCGGTGTCATAGACCCATAACGACCCCGCGGCATCCGCAAAGTTTTGCAGAAGCAATTGAGGAACGTAGTGGTGACGGTGGGGTGTGTTGGGCACGAGCCGTCTTGTTTCGCCGACATTCGGCGGCAAGTTTTACTTCTTCACTTCGGCGAGGAATTCCCCGATGCGTTCCATCGCCACTTTGATCTGGTCGAGGCTGGTGGCGTAGCAGCAGCGGACGAAGCCTTCGCCGCT
>JANXSB010000433.1 GCA_025352865.1 Chthoniobacter sp.
CCGAAATTCAACGAGTTCGACGGACGCAAATTCCTCGCCTTCAACGGCAAAAGCTACGCGCTCACCGAGGGCCACATCGCCGACACACACGACGCGACCTTCGATCTCCAGCTCGCGTGGACCGGCGGCGCGGCGGGCCAGCGCGTGTTCGAGTTTGGCGACGCCGACGCTAGCGTGCTCCTCGCCATCGCGCAGGAAGGGCGGCCCGTGTTTGTGATCCATCGCGGAAAGGAATCCGCCACGTTGCAAAGCACCGCGCCGCTCATCGCCGCGAAGTGGACGCGCCTCACCGTCACGCTCAAAGACTCCGTCGCGCGTCTCTACCTAGACGGCAAACTCGCCGCCGAAAACAAACAGTTCGCGCTCACGCCCGAAGACGTGCGCGCCCGCGCGGGCCGCATCGGCGCAGGCGTTGCGGGCAGCGGCTTCACCGGACGGCTCGATGATTTCGCTGTCTATCGCACCGGCTTCGCGACCGTTGAGGAAATCCCGATCGCCGCCAAATCCTCGCCCTGACCCGCTGTGCTTCCCCCCGGCAAAACCCCCGACTCAGCCACGCTGAGCGCAGCGCAGAAAAAGTCCGGCGTCGCCGCGTGGCTGGGGTGGATGTTCGACGGGCTGGACATGCACCTTTACACGCTCGTGGCGCTGCCGTTTGTCGCCGAGCTGCTGCGGGTGAGCCCCGGCGCGCAGGAGGCTTCGACGAAGGCTTCGCTGATTCAGGCGGCGTTTCTCATCGGCTGGGCGCTGGGCGGGACGGTCTTTGGCCGCATCGGCGATCTGCTCGGGCGCAGCCGCACGCTCTGCCTCACGATTCTGACCTACGCGCTGTTCACCGGCCTCGCTGCTTTCTCGCAAGCGTGGTGGCACCTGCTGATTTTCCGCTTCCTCGCCGCGCTCGGCATCGGCGGTGAATGGGCGGTCGGGGCATCGCTGCTTTTCGAGACGTGGCCCGCGCGCTGGCGTCCGTGGCTGGCGGCGATTTTGCAGACGGCGGTGAACACGGGCGTGCTCCTCGCATGCCTTTCCGGCTGGCTGCTCGCGGGCACGGCCTACCGCTACATTTTCCTCGTCGGCGTGCTGCCGGCTTTTCTCACGCTGTGGATTCGCCGCGCGGTGCCGGAGCCGGAGGAATGGGCCGCGGCCCATGAAAAAGTGCGCGAACACCCACCGGGGCTGCACACGCTTTTTGGAAAGGAGCTGCGCCGCACCACGCTCATCGTCATCGCCGTCTGCGCGCTCGGCCTCACCGCACATTGGGCGCTGATGTTCTGGCACTCCGCGCATCTCCGCACGCTGGCGCGCGACGCGGGCTGGCCGCGCGAGCGCATCGACACCCTCGCCAACCACGCGCTCTACCTCCTGACCATCGGCGCGATCACCGGCAACTTCCTCGCCGGCTGGCTCGCGAAAATCATCGGCTACCGCCGCGCCATCGCCGCGCTCTTCGCCGCGTATTTCGCCCTGATGATGACCACCTACGGCGTCGTGCGCGACCCGGCGGGCGTGCTCTTCTGGCTGCCGTTCATCGGCGCGGCGCAAGGCGCGTTCGCCCTTTTCACCATGTGCCTCCCGCCGCTTTTCCCCACGCTCGTCCGCACCACCGGCGCGGGCTTTTGCTACAACGTCGGCCGCATCTTCGCCGCCATCGGCACGGTCGCCTTCGGCCTGTTCGCCAAAGTCGGCACGGGAGCGGGGGCAATCTGCGATCATCGTCTGGCCTTGTTCTGCGCCGGATTCCTCTTTCTCCCGGCGACGCTCGTCGCCTGGCTCTGGCTGCCCGAGCAGCCCGCCGCGGGCGCGGAAAGTTTGCCCTTGGCCGCGACGGAGTGAGCGCCCATTTTTTCCGCACCGGCACGCCGCCCGCCCTTCCGGCAATTACGACACGGAGTTTGGTAACGAGGGACGAAAAGGCTTCCTACTGCGATGAAACCTTACGTTCCCATCGGATGAATTTCTTGAGGTCATCCGTAATGAATCCGAGGGAAAATCTCACCACAGCTAAGTCATCGATATAACCGACCATGGGAATAAAATCCGGTATGACGTCCCATGGATTTATCCAGTAGAGCAGCGTCGCCACGACTGCGCCAATTGTCTTCAAAGGCGCTTCATATTGTCCTGCAAGGTAGGCTTGCCGCCGCGCTGTCGCGGCTTGGTGACGGCGTTCGGCGGCGGCTTTGCGACGCGCAGTCGCGGTCTGGCGGCGTGGCGTTTCCCCGGAAGCGGGGAAACTTCGCCATTGGCCGCGACGGGGGGAGCGCCTAGTTTTTTGCCGCTTCCCCGATGAATGAACCCACCGATGCCCGACTGCTGCGCCTGCACTCCGCGGACAATGTGCTGACGGTGATCGCGACGCTCGAAGCGGGGGAAACGATCCGCGTCGGCGGGGACATGGTGGCGGTCGCGGCGCGCTTGGCGATCGGGCACAAGGTGGCGGCGCGGGACATCGCGGCGGGGGAGAGGATCGTGAAATATGGGGCGCCCATCGGCTCGGCGACGCGGGCGATTTCCGCGGGCGAGCATGTGCATACGCACAATGTGCAGAGCGATTACATCCCGACCTTTGCGCGCGGCGAGGGCGCGCACTACGAGCACGCGCAGCCATGACCGGCTACGCGCGCACGGACGGGCGAAAGGGCATCCGCAACGTGACGGTCGTGGTGTATCTCGTGGAGTGCGCGCATCACGTCGCGCGGGAGGTGGTGCAGGCGTTTCGTGGGGAGGAGGTGCATCTGCTGGGCTTCCCCGGCTGCTATCCGAATGTGTATGCGCACCGCATGCTGCGCCAGCTCTGCACGCATCCGAATGTGGGCGCGGCGCTGCTCGTGTCGCTCGGCTGCGAGGGGTTCAACCGCGCGGATTTGCTGGCGGAAATCCGCGCGACGGGCCGGCCCGCGGGCACGCTGGTCATTCAGGAAACGGGCGGGACGCGGCGCACCATCGCGGAGGGCCGGGAGTGGATCGCGGGCGCGCTGCGGCAGCTCGCGGACACGCCGCGCGCGGACTTTGCAGTGAGCGATCTCACGGTCGGGACGATCTGCGGCGGGTCGGATGCGACGAGCGGCATCACGGCGAATCCGGCGGTCGGGCGTGCGTTCGATTTGCTGGTGGAAAACGGGGCGCGCGTGATTTTCGAGGAGACGGGCGAGCTGATCGGCTGCGAGCAAATCATGGCGGCGCGCGCGGCGCGGCCGGGGCTCGCGCCGGAGCTGATCGCGTGCGTGGAAAAGGCGGCGCGCTATTACACGACGATGGGGCACGGAAGCTTCGCGCCGGGCAATGCGGAGGGCGGGCTGACGACGCTGGAGGAGAAATCCATGGGTGCCTACAGCAAGAGCGGCAGCTCGCCGATCAGCGGGATTTTGAAACCCGGCGACGTGCCGCCGCGCGCGGGGCTTTACCTCCTCGACGTGGTGCCGGACGGCGAGGTGCGCTGGGGTTTTCCGAACATCAGCGACATCCAGGAAATCGGCGAACTCATCGCTTGCGGCGCGCATGTCACGCTCTTCACCACCGGCCGCGGGTCGGTCGTGGGCTCGGCGATTTCGCCGGTCATCAAAATCTGCGCGAACCCGGAAACCTACCGCCGGCTGAGCGAAGACATGGACGTGAATGCCGGGCGGATTCTCGAAGGCGCGGCCACGATAGAGGAAGTCGGACGCGAAATCTACGGGCGCGTGCTCGACATCGCCGCGGGCGGGAGGACGGCGAGCGAAGTGCTCGGGCATCGCGAATTTTCCCTCGTCTATAAAAGCTTTGAGCCGCTCGGGCCGGCGTGCCTGCCGGGGTGATCTTTGCCCATTCCGTAATTTGGTAAAATTCCGTCATTCCGTCCTGCCCTTTTTCGGAACAGAGGAAACGGAATGACGGAATTTTACCAAATTACGGAATGAGGAAGCAGCTTGGTCTTTGGGGATAGGATACTAGATTTTTCACCATGTTTTCCCTCGCCAATAAATCCGCCCTCGTCACCGGTGCCGGTTCCGGCATCGGCGCGTCCATCGCCGAAACCTTTGCCCGCGCGGGTGCGCGGGTCTTTGTCACCGACCGCGACGAAACCAGTGGTCGCGCCACGGTCGCGCGGATCGTCGCGGCGGGCGGGCTCGGCGAGTTTTTGCGGCTCGATATTTCCGACGAGGCGCAATGCGCGGAGGTCGCGCACGCGGTGCTGACGGCGGCGGGGCAGCTCGATGTGCTGGTCAACAACGCGGGCATCGGCCACGTCGGCACGATGGCGAACACGACCGCCGCCGACCTCGACCGGCTGCATGCGGTGAACACGCGCGGCACGTTCAACGTCATCAAGGCGTTCTTCCCCTCGATGCTCGCGCGGCGCAGCGGCTCGATCATGAACATCGCCTCCATCGGCGGCGTGCTCGGCGTGCGCGACCGGCTCGCCTACACCATGACCAAGCACGCCATCGTGGGCCTCACCCGCGCCATGGCGCTCGACCACGCGCGCGACGGCATCCGCATCAACGCCATCTGCCCCGGCCGCGTCGAGACGCCGTGGGTCGCGGAGCGGCTGAAAGAATCGCCCGACCCCGAAAAGGCCTACGCCGAAATGTGCGCCACGCAGCCGATGGGCCGCATGGGCCGGCCCGAAGAAATCGCCGCCGCCGCGCTCTACCTCGCGAGCGACGAATCCGCTTTCACCACCGGCGCGACGCTCACGCCGGACGGCGGATGGAGCGCGGGGTGAATCCGGTCATCTACGACCATAGCCGCTTCCACCAGTTCGCCACGGGATCCACGTCGAGGTCACGGGCTTTTTCCACGGCCTGCTCGACGGCGTCGCGCACGGCTTCGGCGGAATCGGCGTAGGCGCGTTTGCCGCGTTTCGCGCCGGTGGCGAGGAGTGAGCGGAGATCATCAAGGGCATCGCGCAGCGGTTCGGATTTGCGCTCGGGGATTTCGAGGAGGCGTGTGGCGAGGCCGAGGGCAAAACCGACGCCGAGCGCGGTGAGGACCGCGGGGATGGGATTGGCGCGGATGGCGTTGTCGGTTTCGCGGAGGAGGTCGTGGGCGCGTTCTTTGGCGTCGTCGGTATTCATGGCGGTGTGGATTCGGAGCGCGGTGGCTCAGGGGTTGTTTCGTTTTTCGATTTCCTCGCACAGCTTCACCGCGCCGAGGATGAGCAGTACCGGGCGGATGAGCACGAAGGCCAGCCGCACGAGCACGCTGAGCAGCCGCCCGACCGGCAGGACCGTGAGCACGAGGCCCGCGAGGAAGGCGACGCCGACGGCCTGCGCCGGTTCCTTGCGCGCAAAATCCTGGGCGCGCGCGCCGAGGTCTTCGGCGGTCTTTTTCCAGTCGCCGCAGCAGCCGGCGGCGGTTTCGGTTTCGGGAGATTTGCGGGACTTGGGCATGGCGTTATGTGGGTTTGGAGACGCCGTCATTACAAGGCGAGAGCGCGGACACTTTCAAACCCTCACTTTGCCTATCGTGCCGCGCCGCTGCGCCGCGTGCATGGAACTTTCGCGAGATTCTAGCGCATTCAGATTCCGTTCCGAAAAATTTCCGCCTACGCTCCGCGCGCCATGAAAAATTCCCGCGCGCTTTCTTTCCTCGCGTTCACCTTTTTTTCCGGCGCGGCGCTCACGCGCGGCGCGGAGACGCCCACGATCACGATCAGCAAAAGCGACAAGCTCGCCGTGGCCATCGGCGCGCTCGGCGGTGCGGACGGCGCGGCGGCGGCGAAGATTTTGCAGAACGATCTCGCGATGTCGGGCTACTTCAATCTCGTGCCGGCGGCGAGCGCGGGCTTTGTCATCGGCGGCACATCGGCGGGCGGGAGCCTCGCGGGGAGCGTGACGGATCATGCGGGGAAGACGGTGCTGAGCCAGACCTTCAGCGGCACGGCGCGGGGGAAGGTGCATGCGTTTGCGGACGAGATCATCGAGACGCTGACGGGGAGCAAAGGGATCGCGAATACGAAGGTCGCGTTTGTCGCGAGCCGCACGGGGCACAAGGAAATTTACACCGCGGATGCCGACGGCTCGGGCGTGCATCAGCTCACCAACGACGCGAACATCAGCGTCGGCCCGCGGCTCAGCCCCGACGGGCGCACGCTCGTTTATACCGGATACAAAAGCGGCTACGCGGATGTGTACGAGATCGAACTCGCGAGCGGCGCGCGCAATCGCATCATCAAATCTCCCGGCACCAACACCGGCGCGAGCTACTCCGCCGACGGCCACCAGCTCGCGGTCATCATGAGCAAGGACGGCAACCCCGAGCTTTACACCACGAGCGCGGGCGGCGGCGGCGCGCACCGGCTCACACGCACGACTGGCGTCGAGAGCACACCGACGTGGTCGCCCGACGGCGCGGAAATCATTTACTCAAGCGACGACCGCGGCACGCCGCAGCTCTACCGCATTCCATCCGGCGGCGGCACGGGCAGGTTGCTGAGCACCGGGCACACCTACAATACCGAGCCAAACTGGTCGCCTGACGGGGAAAAAATCGCCTTCACCGTGCGCGACGGCGGCAGCTTTTCCATCGCGATTCTCGACCTCGCGAGCAGTTCCGCGCGCGTAGTGGCGGAGGGCGAAGGGCCGGCGTGGGGCGCGGATTCGCGGCATCTGATTTACGCCGACGGCGGATCATTGATTTTGCTCGACGCCCAAACCGGTCAGAAGACAACAGTCGTCAGCGGTTTCGGAAAAATCTCCGAGCCCACCTGGTCGCGCTAAACCCTCCCGCAGCAACCCATCGTCCGCACCAATATGAAAACCTCCCGCTTTCTCCCACTCACCCTCGCCGCGCTCGTCGCGCTGACTTTCTCCGGCTGTATTAACGGCAAGAAAAAGCCCGGCGGAGGCGGCGGTTCGGACAGCGACAGCGTGAACGGCACGCCGCTGCCCGAGCGGCAGGAAGGCGTGTCCTTCCTCGGCTCGAATGTGGATCGCAGCAAATTCCGTCCGGTCTTTTTCAGCTTCGACAGCTTCGCCATCGACGGCGGCGAGCGCGGCAAGATCGACGAGGTCGCGGGCTTTATGAAAAGCGCGTCGAACACCCTCATCATCGCCGGCTTCACCGACGAACGCGGCACGCCCGACTACAACCGCGGTCTCGGCGAACGCCGCGCGCAGGCGGTGCGCGAGGCGCTCATCCGCGCGGGCGTGGATGCGGGGAAAATCCAGACCGTCAGCTTCGGCGCGGAGATGCCCGCCGCGACGGGTGGCGGCGAAAGCGCGTGGGGGAAGAATCGTCGCGCCGAATTCGGAGTCGTCCGCTGAGCAAGGCGGCAGGCTGTTTCGCAGGCGACGCATGACGTGGGACTACCTCATCGTCGGCGCGGGATTTGCCGGCGCGGTGCTCGCCGAGCGGCTCGCCAGCCAGTGCGGGGCGACGTGCCTGGTCATCGACCGGCGCGCGCACATCGGCGGCAATGCGCACGACCACTACGACGCCGCGGGCGTGCTGCTGCACAGCTACGGGCCGCATTATTTCCGCACGAACTCGGATCGCATCGTCGCGTATCTCAGCCAGTTCACCGAGTGGCATCCGGTCGAATACAAAATCCTGTCGTGGACGCACGGGCGGTTCTGGCAATTCCCCATCAACCTCAACACCTTCGAGCAGCTCGTCGGGCACCCGGCGACGAGCGAGGAAATGGAGCGCACGCTCGCGGAATGGCGCGTGCCGATCGCTGAGCCGCGGAACAGCGAGGAAGTCATCGTCTCGCAGGTGGGCGTGAAGCTCTACGAGATTTTTTTCAAAAACTACACGCGCAAGCAATGGCGGCGCGACCCGCGCGAGCTGGACGCCAGCGTGTGCGGGCGCATCCCCATCCGGCTGAACCGCGACGACCGCTACCTGTCCGAAAAATTCCAGGCGCTCCCGCGCGACGGCTACACTGCGATGTTTCGCAAAATCCTCGCGCATCCGAAAATCGAAGTCCGCCTCGGGACCAGCTACCGCGAGGCGCGCACGCAGATCGCGCACCGGCATCTCATTTTCACCGGGCCGATCGACGAGTATTTCGAGCACCGTTTTGGCCCGCTGCCCTACCGCTCGCTGCGCTTCGAGCCGGAGACGCTGGCGCAGGAATTTTTCCAGCCGGCGATGCAGGTGAACTATCCGAACGATCACGACTTCACGCGCATCGTCGAGATCAAGCACGCCACCGGCCAGCGCCTCCCGGCGACAACCATCGTGCGCGAATACCCGGAGGATTTCGGGCCGGGCAAGGAGCCGTATTATCCCATCCCCGCGCCGGACACGCGGGCGCTTTACGAGCGCTACGCGGCGCTCGCGGAGCAGGAGGCAGGCACGACTTTCGTCGGCCGCCTTGCCACGTATCGGT
>JANXSB010000453.1 GCA_025352865.1 Chthoniobacter sp.
GGCGGCGAACTGGCGCGGGAATTCGCCGCGATCCACGACCCCGTGCTCGGTTCGCCGACGATCAGCATCGGCACGATCCGCGGCGGATCGAAGACGAACATCATCCCCGACGCCTGCGAGGCCAGCGTGGACCTGCGCTTCGTCCCCGCGCAGTTCACCCCGGACTTTGCGGAAAAACTCGCCGCCCGTCTCCGCGCCGTCTGCTCCGATCTCGCGCTCGACCTTTCCCCCGCGCCACCGCTCTATACCGACCCCTCGCACCCACTCATCGCGAAGCTCGGCGAATGCGGCGCGCAGCCCACCAGCGCACCGTGGTTTTGCGACGCCTGCTTTTTCGCCGAACGCGGCATGCCCGCCGTGGCCCTCGGCCCCGGCTCCATCGCCCAAGCGCACACGCGGGATGAATTCATCGCGGTTGCGGATCTGGAGAAAGGGGTGGAGTTCTTTCTGCGGTTCCTCGCGAAGCTATGAGCAGCCTGCCTGCGGCGGCACGCCTGCTCGCAATTTTTCTCTCGTGCCAAAAATGAGTGACGGGAAACGCGCCAAGCCGCCTCTCCAGCTTGCACCGGCGGGCGGATTCCGCCTTCATCCGCGCATGGCTTCGGCAAAACCCTCCTCCCTCGTCGATACCCGCGTCATCTACTGCGGGGATAACCTCGACCAGCTCGCGCAGCTCCCCGCGCACAGCGTCGATCTCATCTACATCGACCCGCCCTTCAACTCCAACCGCAACTACGAAGTCTTCTGGGGCGAGACTCGCGAGAAGCGCAGCTTCGAGGACCGCCACGAGAGTACCCGCGCCTACATCGACTACATGCGCCCGCGCTGCGAGCAGCTCGCCCGCGTGCTCAAGAAGACCGGCAGCTTCTACTACCACTGCGACTGGCACGCCGGGCATTACGTGAAAGTCATGCTCGACGGCTTGTTCGGAGAGAACAACTTTCTCAACGAGATCGTGTGGAAACGGACCCACGCCCATGGTTCCGCGGATCGCTTTGCGCCGGTGCATGACATGATCTTCGTCTATTCGGGCGGAGGGCAGCACACTTGGAATAAACCGCTCCTCCAGCACGAACCGACCTACGTTGAAAAGCATTTCAAACAGGTCGATGAAAAGACGGGGCGTGCTTTCCAGGCGATTTCTTTGACCGGCTCAGGCATCAGGAATGGCGAGAGCGGGCTGCCGTGGCGGGGTGTGAATCCCACGAAGGTGAATCGGCATTGGGCAATTCCCGGAAAGGTCTTCACCCGCTTCAAGCTCAAGGGAGAAACGGTTCAGGAAAAGTTAGACGCGCTCGATAAAGCTGGCCTGATCTATTGGCCATCCGTCGAGAACGGAACTCCGCGCTTGAAATGGTTTGCTGACGAACTCGAAGGCATGGCAATGCCCGATGTATGGACGGACGTTCCTCCAATCGGTGCACAAGCCGCCGAACGTCTTGGCTACCCGACGCAAAAACCGCTCGCGCTTTTGGAGAGAATCATCAACGCCAGCAGCAATCAAAACGACATCGTGCTCGACGCCTTTTGCGGCTGCGGCACCGCGCTCGTCGCCGCGCAGAAGCTCAAGCGCCAATGGGTCGGCATCGACATCTCACCCACAGCCTGCCGCGTGATGGCCAAGCGCCTGCGCGATGTCTGCGGGATGAAGGAGAACGAAGACCTTTGGAAGATCGGGCGCGGCTTCATCGTGCGCGATCTGCCGTGGACGGAAAAGAAGCTGCGCGAGCTGCCGCCCTTCGAGTTTGAAAACTGGGCCGTCATCGCCCTCGGCGGGCGCAAGAACAAGGCGCAGGTGGGCGACATGGGCATCGACGGGCGCATCTTCCCCGTCTCCGCGCTGGACAATGTACGCACGGCCGGCGCGGACGAGCTGCGGCTGGAGGAGCGCTTTTACGCCATGCAGGTGAAGCAAAAGGACAAGGCCGGCCGCCCCGACATCGACGCCTTTGAAACCGCCATGCGCCGCGCGAAGTGCGAGAAGGGTTTCTTCGTGAGCTTCGATTTCTCCAGCGACGCGCTGCGCGAGATCGGGCGCTTTTTCACCGAGGAGCACCGCATCATCATCCCCGTGACCGTCCGCGAAATCCTCGACGAGCAAATCGCCCACAAGCTCGCGTGAAGGCCGCGGCCTCCTACGACCCGCCTGCTCCTCCGATGGAGCGTCGCAGGGCTCCTCCGCCGTAGGAGAGCCGCGACGCACAGCCGCTCCCTCCAACCAAATGGAGCCGGAAGCGTCCGCTTGCCGAGGATAGGCCCGGCGTCTAGCTTCGCGTCCCTTTTTCCAAAACCATGAGCCAGCCCCAGCAAGACAAGACCGCCATCACGCCGACCCGCGCGCAGGATTTTCCCGAGTGGTATCAGCAGGTCGTCCGCGCGGCGGATCTCGCGGAGAATTCGGACGTGCGCGGGTGCATGGTCATCAAGCCTTGGGGCTACGGCATCTGGGAAAACATGCAGCGCTCGCTCGATGGGATGTTCAAGGCGACCGGACACAAGAACGCTTATTTTCCGCTGTTCATCCCGCTGAGTTATCTCGCGAAGGAAGCGCAGCACGTCGAGGGCTTTGCCAAGGAGTGCGCGGTGGTCACGCATCACCGGCTGGAGTCGGACGGCCAGGGCGGACTGCGCCCCGCGCCGGGCGCGCAGCTCACCGAGCCGCTGATTGTGCGGCCAACGAGCGAGACGATCATCGGCGCGAGCTACGCGAAGTGGGTGCAGTCGTGGCGCGACCTGCCGATCCTCATCAACCAATGGGCGAACGTGGTGCGCTGGGAAATGCGCCCGCGCGTTTTCCTGCGGACCACGGAATTCCTGTGGCAGGAGGGGCACACCGCGCACGAGACCGCGCAGGAGGCGCTGGGCGAGACGGACCTCATCCTCGGCATCTACGAAAAATTCGCGCGCGAGTGGCTGGCGCTGCCGGTTTTCACCGGCGAAAAAAGCGAGAGCGAGCGCTTTCCCGGCGCGGTGAAGACGCTGTGCATCGAGGCCATGGTGCAGGATCGCAAGGCCATCCAGGCGGGCACGTCGCACTTCCTCGGGCAGAATTTTGCCCACGCCAGCGGCATCAAATTCCAGTCGCGCGAGGGCCGGGAGGAGCACGCCTGGACGACGAGCTGGGGCGTGAGCACGCGGCTCATCGGCACGCTCATCATGGCGCACGCGGACGACGACGGCCTCGTCCTCCCGCCGCGCATCGCGCCGTCGCAGATCGTGATTATTCCCGTCACTCCCAAGCCCGAAACGCGCGACGCCGTGCTCGCCGCCGCGGAGCAGCTCGCCGTGGAGTTGCGCGCACAGACGGCCTTCGGCGAAAAGATCAGCGTCGAGATCGACAAGCGCGACATCGGCGGCGGGACGAAGACGTGGGAGTGGATAAAAAAAGGCGTGCCGATCCGCGTGGAGCTTGGCCCGCGCGATTTGGAAAAAGGCAGCGTCGCCGTCGCGCGACGGGATCGCGGGCCGAAGGAAAAGGCGTTTGTCCCGAACGCCGATTTCGTCGCAAAGGCCGCCGCGATTCTCGAAGAAATGCAGGCCGGCCTTTTGGCCAAAGCCACCGCCTACCGCGACGCAAACACCGTGAAGATCGACACCAAAGAAGACTTCTACGCCTTCTTCACCGCGCAAAATTCCGGCAAGCCCGAGATCCACGGCGGTTTCGCGCTCGCGCACTGGAACGGCTCGCGCGAAGTCGAGGAGCGGATCAAGGACGACCTCAAAGTCACCATCCGCTGCATCCCCTCCGCCGCGCCCGAGGAAGACGGGAAGTGCATCCTCACCGGCGAGCCGAGCAAGCGCCGCGTGGTGTGGGCGAAGTCTTACTAGCCGTTACTTCTTGATCGGCGGCGGCGCGGCTTTCCCGCCGGGCTGCGCAGCGAGGAGCTGGTTGAGCAGTTCGCTTTTCGGCGGGACGAAGCTGATGCGTGCGTCGCCCTGCACGATCTGCTGCATTTCGAGAATCTCGAACATCGAGTCGATGATCTCGCGATCCTGGGAGATGAGCTGGAGCGCTTCGCCGACGATCTGCGGGCGCATGGCGGCGGCTTTGGCAAACTCGATGGCGGCCTGGCGCTCGGCGGTGCTGGTGATGATGCTGACCTGGTTCGCGCCGTCCTGCTTGATCGCACTGGTGACCTGCCGCAGGCGGTTGACCACTTTCTCCTCGATCTGCCGGATCATCCCGGTGTCGCGGAAATGCACTTTGCGGATATAGACGCTGCCGAGTTTGTAGCCCCATTCATTGGACTTCGGCGAGACCTCGGTGCGGACGGTGAGTGACATTGCGTGCCGCGTTTCGAGCATCGCGCCGAGCGGCATATTGCTGAGGCAGCGGACGGTGGCGCTGCTGACATTGGCCCCGAGCGAGCCGCGCGGGTCGGCGTTTTTGAAAAGGTAGGAAACGGGATCGCTGATGAACATTTCGTACCAGATGCCGATGCCCATGGGCGCGCCTTCCTCGCTGTTCACGGGCTGGCTGCGGAGGTAGGTCTGGTCGAGGCGAAGGTCGAGGACGTGGCACTGGCCGAGCCAGTTCACGATGGGACCGACGATGCCGAGTTTCGACCAGAGGAAATAGATGCCGGGCTCGTCGAGCACGGCGAGCACTTTGCCAAAGAGCACATAGACGTGGCAGCGGCCCTCCTCGACGATGGCGTACACGCCGAACGCGCGGAGCAGGCCGAAGAAAATCGGCACGATGATGAAGAAGCCGATGAAGGCGCCGACGGCGGCGATGGCGAAATTGGAGAAGCTCATTGCGCGTCCTCCATGATGACCTGGCTGGCCTGCCGGAAGAGCTTGAGCCGCACGTTTCGCCGGTAGGCGGCGAGGGCGTCCGGCCCGCTCGCGCGCAGGGTGGTGAGCTGCCCGGAAAGCGCGCGGAGAGGTTCGACCTCGGCCTGCGCGTTGAGCGTTTCGATTTCCACGGCGCGTTTCGATTGCACGATTTTCTGATCCGCCGAAGCCTGCGCGAGCGAGATGTCCGAGCTGACCTGGTTGTGCGCGGTGTTGATCGCCGCGAGCGCGCTTTCCACATCCGCCGGCGGGTCGATGCCGGTGATGAGCGAGGCGTCGAAGGTGATGCCGTAGCGCGGCGCGGAACTCGCGCACTCGCGCTCCATGTGCTCATTGAGCGAGGAGAGGTTTTTGCGCAAATCATTGATCGAGATATTGCCGACGGCTGCGATGGAATCGTTGGCGACAGGTTGCGTCGGAACTTTGATTGTGGTGTTGCAGTTGGGGCAGTCGGCTTCAAAGCCAATCTTTGCGATGGCGGTTTCAAGACCTTTGCCGCAATTCGGGCAGGCGAATTTGAAAGTAGGCTCAATGAGCGGCGCGGTGAAGTTCGCGATGCGCTCGCGCAGCACGCTGATGAAGTAGCCCATCACATGCACGATCGGCCGCTTCACGCCGAAGAGATACGCGTAGAGATTCCGCTCGCAGATGCGGTAGCGGATTTGTCCGGTGAGACCGGTGTCGAGCTGGTCTTTCGTCACTGCGCTGAGCCGCGAGCCGCCTTCGTTCGCAGTCGGGTCTTCGGGATCGAAAGCCATGTTCAGCGTCTGCGTGGCGACGGTCACTTTGTACACGCGCTCCCACGGCCATTTGAAATACGGGCCGCCCGCCGGGATCACGCGCACCTGCGGGTAGCAGTAGCGCTCGCGCTCTTCGGGGCGGAGTGATTCGGCAATGGGATCGTCGAGCGTGGTCTGCGAGCCGAGCCGTTCGGCGCGGCCGAAGATGGTCTTCACTGCGCGCTCGTTTTGATCGACCGTGTAAAGTCCGGCCACGAGGTAGCGCATGAGGAACCACGCGATGAAACCGATGATGAGTCCGAAGATGATGTCCATAGGCGGGTGGGTGTTAGGGGAGATGGATTAGTGGATTGCCACGCGAATGGAAGGCGCGAATGAGCGGCGCGCACGGTTTGCGGGCGGAGATTTTTCCAAGGAAAACCGCTTGCGCGCGGTTCCCGACATCTGCACATCTGCGCAGACGGAGGCGCGCGCATCCGAAACGCCTCGCTGGCACAATTCAAATCAATCCGACACAACTGCCCTCAACCATGAAATCACTCCTCCAAAAACCGCCCTCCAACACCGCCACGAAAAAAGCCACCGGCCGTCTCGCTGTGCTCGCCGCACTCGTCGCAGGCACGGGCGCTCTGCACGCCGACTTGATCCCGGTGCCAAACTATTCGTTCGAGACGCAATCCGGCGTGGGCCAGCCCTTCGGCGTAAACATCAATGTGGACGATTGGCAAAAGCAGGATCGGCCGGCTTACTTTCCGGAGTCGGGATACAACGGTTTTTACTGGGTGCAAACGGCGGGCAACTTCCTCAATCCGGCAAGCGGGCAGGGACGGGTGCTCAACGCGGCCGGCGCGCAGGCGGAATACGTTCTGTCGTTTCCGGGTGCCGGATTGTTTCAGGATTACACCGCCACGGACTGGGCAGGCACCACACACGCTTTCACCGCCACGTATCAGGCCGGCAAGTCCTACGAACTGACGGCCGGAATCTTTGGCGAAAGTGTCAACGACGGCGCGATCCTCCAGCTCAGCATGTATTACCGCGACGCCTTGAACAGCATGGTCACGGTCGGAACGCCTAACACGATCATCTACCACGCGGCGGACTTTCCTTACTCCGCCGGCGGTGCATTCAACCTCATTGATTTCTCGGCGGAGGTGCCGGTCGTGCAGGCGGGCGACGCGTGGGCCGGTCAGCATATTGGCATCAACGTCGTGGTTTTCTCGGGCGATGGCACGAACCAGTGGGTGCTCGACAACGTGCGCCTCACGGAAGCGCCGGAGCCGGCCACGCTTGGTCTGCTGGGCATCGGGCTCGGTGGGCTGATGCGGCGGCGTCCGCGCGCTCGCCGCGAGGGGTGACGAATCCGTAGTCCTGCGATCATGTCCGCACTCCCGGCCAGGCTTTCACACCGTAGCGGCGGGCGCAGCCTCACCGTCCTCGCCGCTGTGATTGCGCTCGCGGGGTGGGGCGCGGCGCGCGGGGCGGAATCGATCACGATTCCCAATGCGTCGTTCGAGACGCAGCCGGATTCCTACGTCAATATCAACATCGACGCGTGGCAGAAAGCGCCGAAGCCCGCTTGGTATGTGGAAAGCGGTGGCTTTCTGTGGACGCAGCTCGCAGGGGCTTTCAAAAACACCGCCGCGAGCAGCAGTGACCACATCGACAACTGCGACGGCGCGCAGGCGGTCTGGCTCTTCGCGGTGCCGGAGGTCGCGCTTTTTCAGGACTACGATTCCGTGGACTGGAATGACCCAGCGCCGACGCATGCCTTTAGCGCCGCGTTTGAAGTCGGCAAGACCTACACCCTCACCGTCGGCGTGATCGGCGGCGGAGGCGGCATGCTGGAAGGCGTGAGCCTGCAAGTCAGCCTCTACTACCGCGACGGCGCGGGCACCAAAGTGACTGTCGGTGCGGCCTCCATCGTGCATACACTCGCCACTTTTCCCACCACCACGCACCTCGTGGACTGCCAGGTGCGCGTGCCCGTGGTGCGGCCGGGCGATGCGTGGGCCGGACAGAAAATCGGCGTGCAATTCCTCTCCACGGTAAGCACCGATTTGCAAGGCGGTTACTGGGACCTGGACAATGTCCGCCTCACCGCCGTCGCCGACCCCGCGCTGCAATCTGCACCCGCCGGTAGCAATGCGCGCGTCTCGTACCTCGCGGCCAACGGCTACCAATATCAGCTCCAAAGCTCCGACACCCTGCTGTCATGGTCGCCTCAAGGTTCGCCCGTGTCGGGCACCGGCGCGGAAGCCGCAACGCTTTTCCCCCTCGCCGGCACCACGCGAAAATTCTTCCGCGTCACCGTCACGCCCGCGCCCTAGGTTTTTTGCGCCCGGTTGAAAATGGAAACGCATCCGCCTTTTTCGCGAGCACCGCGCTCCCGTGCGGCCTTCACGCTTGTCGAATTGCTCGCCGTGATCTCCGTCGTGGCGATCCTCGTCGCGCTGCTCATGCCGGTCTTCGGCAGCATGCTCGATGCGGGCCGCGGTACCGCATGCCTTTCCAATCTGCGGCAGATCGGCGCGGGTATCGCCGCCTATGCCGCGGACAATGACGGCAAGATTCCCTACGGCCCGAAAGCGCCGCCTTTCACCAGCCCGGCGAACCTCTACCCATCGACCGGCGCACCCACCACGCTGCTCTCGCTGCAAAGCGGCGCGCCGGCCGGGCTCGGCCTGCTCCTGACTTATCTCACCGTGCCGAAGGTGCTCTTCTGCCCCGGCTGCGACTCGCCCGTGGACGCCGACGCCGAGCTGGCCAATGTCGGCCACACGCAGGCGCAGTGCAGCTATTACTACCGGCACGGCGGCAATACCCAGCTCTTCGACGCCAGCGTGAGCAGCGAACCCCAGCACATCCGGCTCGCCAATCTCGGCGACAATCGCAACGGCCTGCCCATCCGCGCGCTCGTCATCGACAACCTCTTTCTCTGCCCGCCCGACCTCGGCTCTTTCAACGTCAAACCGCGTAGCAATCACCACCAGAAATTCGCAAACATCCTTTTCGCCGACGGCCACGCCGTGACGCGGCAAAATGGCGACGCCCGCTTCACCGTGGACGTGAGCGACGCCACCCAACTGCGCAGTTCCTTCGACAAAATCCTGAAGGTCTTTGAGCAAGCCGACACCGAGCCGTGAGCGTCGCTGGTGACACGGCGAAGGCATGTGATATTCTGCGCCGTCCTATGATCCAAAATCCCCTCTCCGCACGCCGCCGCGTCTCCATCATCGGGCTCGCGATCACCATCGGTGCGCTTTCCATTTTCAAACAAACCGCCATGAGCGAACCACCGACCACACCGAAAAAAACCGAACCGGCCGCCGCGAAAACCGAAACGAAAACACCAATCCCGAACGACGAAGAACTACGCAAGCGCCTCACTCCGCTGCAATACGCGGTGACGCGGGAAAACGCGACCGAGCGCCCTTTTGTGAACGAGTATTGGAAGCAGAACGGCGAGGGCATCTACGTGGACATCATCTCGGGCAAGCCGCTCTTTTCCTCGAAGGACAAGTTCGACACCGACTGCGGCTGGCCGGGCTTCGCGAAACCGATCGACGCCGGCGAAGTGAAGCAGCTCTCCGACAAGACGCACGGCATGGAGCGCATCGAGGTCCGCTCGAAAACGGGCGACGCGCATCTCGGCCACATCTTCAATGACGGGCCGAAGGAACTCGGCGGCCTGCGCTATTGCATCAACTCGGCGGCGATCCGTTTCGTGCCGAAGGAAAAAATGGCCGAGGCCGGCTACGGCGAGTGGCTGAAACTTTTCGCCACCAAGGAAACGCCGGCGACGAAGCCTGCGGACAAGTAACGACTGGGAGGGTGCTGCGACCGGAGGCGGAATTTCGCGGTAGCCATTGGCAGAGGGTTTTGCTCGGCTGCGCGCATGAGAGCAGCCTTTCGCGAAAAACAATCCGGTGAAACCGATCCCGCCGAGAAGATCGAGTTTGTCCCCGCGGATTATTTTGCGCGCGCAAACATGCGCGACATTTTCGAGCGCGCCGCGCCGCTCCAGGTGGACATCGGCTGCGGCGAGGGCCGCTTTCTCGAAGCGATGGCGCTGAAGCATCCCGAGCACAATTTCCTCGGCATCGAGCGCCTGCTCGGACGCGTGCGCAAGGTCTGCCGCGGCGTGGTGCACAACAAGATCCCGAACATCCGCGTCCTGCGCATCGAGACCGCCTACGCCCTGCGCTACGTGCTGCCCGTGGAGAGCGTTACGGTCGCGCACGTCCTCTTTCCCGACCCGTGGCCGAAGCGGCATCACCAGCCGCGGCGCTTGATCCAGGACGGCTTTATGGAAGCGCTCCACGGCATCCTCGTCATGGGCGGCGAGCTGCGCATCAAGACCGACGACGAGCCGTATTTCCAGTGGATGGAAAAAGTGCTCGCGAAAGCCAAAGGCTACGAGCGGCTCCTCTGGCCCGACGATCCCGACTACCCGCACACCGACTTCGAGTGCCGCTTCCTCGCCCAAGGCCTGCCCATCTACCGCGCCCGCCTGCGGAAGATCGCGCGGTGAAAAACAACCCGTCATCCTGAGCGGAGTTCCGTTCGCAAAGTCGAACGGAACTCCGCTCAGGATGACAGTTGATGCGGCTTCGCGCGGAAATACACCGCCACATTCCCCACGCGCTGCACCAGCGCACTCCCCGTCTTTTCCGCGATCTGCGGGCCGAGCGTTTTCTTCTCGTCCTTGAAATCGGTGAACCTGACTTTCACCAGGCCGTGTGCGGTCAGCGCCGCGTCGAGGCTTTTAAGAAAGGCCTCGCTCATCCCGCCGTGGCCGAGTTTCACGATGGGTTCGAGCCGCTGCGCGCGGGCTTTGAGGTCGCGCTTCTCGGCGCTGGTCAGGGGCTGGGACATGTGCGCCCAGTCTCGCCGCGGGCAGGCCCGCCCGGCAATGGCGATTTCACACTCGCGCGCCGGAGTGTGAGATCGCCGCGCTTGGATTTCGATCCGTGTCATCCGTGGTCAAAAAAATCATCGCCCCACGAGTTTCGGGACAGTCTCTCAGAGGGCGTCTCAAAATTCAAATCGCGGGTCATCCTGAGCGGAGTTTTGGTCGGCTTTGCGACCAAAACGCAGTCGAAGGATCCCGTGGAATCGCCGATGACGTCGCTCGTGGCTCCACGGGATCCTTCGACTGCGCTTCGCAAAGCCGAAGCTCCGCTCAGGATGACCGCAGTTAGGGGAGTTTTTAGACGCCCTCTCAGACATCGTCGCGCACGATGTGGGAGAGAAGGATCGCAAGGCCGCAGGCGACTGCCGGGACGTAGAGCAGACCTTCTACGGCCCATTCGTAAAAGCGCTCGGAGCGGGGCCGACGGGTGGCGTGGAGGAGGCAGGCTTGATGGAGGCCGGAGAAGAGAGCGAGGAAGGCGAGGGGCCGGGCTCCAATCCGATGTGCGTGGATGAGTGAAACCAGCAAAGCCTGTCCCACCACGGCGAGCGCCCAGAGCATTCGACGCGCGCCCTTTTCGCCAAAGACCACCGGGATGCTGCGGACGCCGCACTGCGCATCACCCGCGCGGTCGCGGAGGTCGCAGAGGAGCATGTTGAAAAGGAGGTAGAGGAAAGACCATGCGGCGAGGGAGGGGAGGCCATTGACCAATCCAAGCCCCTTGATGGCATCGAGAAAATAGAAGGCGGAGTTGAGCGCGGACAGGACTGGGTAGAAGACAGCGAGGGCGATGATGGCAGGAGCGAAAAGAGTTTTGAGGAAAGGCACGTCTTTCCACCGAAAGCCGAAGATGGGAATGGAGTAGCCGAGGGAAACGATGCTGCCGCCGATGATGAGCGTGAGCGTGAGCCAATCGCGCCGCCACACGGGCAACCCGATGAGCACCAGCGTGGCCAGTGCGGCCGCGACGGTGCTCGCGGTGCGTAGGCGCTTGGTTGCGGCGGTGCGAGCGGGGACGTTCAGCGCGTCGGCGGGATCGCGACGGAGGCGGTCGGCGTTGTAGATCAACAGCGCGGCGCAGAACCACAGCGGGAGCCACTCCGCGCTCGGTAAGTTGATGAGCCAGCCCATCGCCCAGCCAAATGCGGCGAGGCCCGCCGCGCCGTAGAGGCTGAGCGCGTGGAGGGCGGTCTCGATTTCCGCGAAGAATGAGCGGGGCGATGGGTTCTCGTTTGGCAAGGGCGGGCGCGCGTGATGTAGTGCCGCGCGCTTCCTACCGCCCCAGCCCCCGCCTTTCAACCACGCCATGAGCACCGCCACCGAATCGCCCGACACAGAACCCACCGCCCCGCTGCCCGATGCCGCCGCGCCGACGACGGCATTCAAGGAGGATGACGTGGAGGCGGTGGCGTATTTCAAGGAGGCGCACGCCGCGATCAAGCATCAGCTCGGGAAGGTGATCGTGGGTCAGGACAAGGTGATCGACGAGCTGCTGATTTCCATTTTCACCCGCAGCCACGCGCTGCTCGTGGGCGTGCCGGGGCTGGCGAAAACGCTGCTCATTTCCACGCTCGCGCAGACCATCAATTTGTCGTTCAAACGGATTCAATTTACGCCGGACCTGATGCCGAGCGACATCACCGGGACGGAGGTCATTTACCAAAATCCGGCGACGGGGGAGCGGGAGTTCAAGTTTCTGCCGGGGCCGATTTTTGCGAACGTGGTGCTGGCCGATGAGATCAACCGCACGCCGCCGAAAACGCAGGCAGCGATGCTCGAGGCGATGCAGGAGCGGCGCGTGACGGTGGGCGGCGTGAACCACAAGCTGCCCGAACCGTTTTTCGTCCTCGCCACGCAAAACCCCGTCGAGCAGGAGGGCACCTATCCACTGCCCGAGGCACAGCTCGATCGCTTCATGTTTATGATCTACGTGGACTACCCGAGCATGGAGGAGGAACTCGAAATCATGAAGCGCGGCACGGGCGTGGGCGCGGGCACGCCTCGGTCGATTATGGAACTGGATCACATCATGTATTTGCAGGGCGTGGTGAAGCGCATGCCGGTGGCGGATCACGTCTTCGAGTACGCGCAAAAGATCGTCGCCGCCACCCGCGCGAAAAGCCCGCAGGCGCTCGACTTTTGCAAGAAATGGCTGGCTTGGGGTGCCGGCCCCCGCGCCTCGCTGAACCTGATCATGGCGGCGAAAGCGCACGCGATCGTCCGCGGCCAAATCTACGTAAGCTGCGCCGACGTGGCCGCCGTCGCGCCGTCGATCATGCGCCACCGCATCATCCCGAATTTCGCCGCGCAGAGCGAAGGCGTGACGAGCGACGACATCACCCGGATGATTTTGGAGAAAATCCCGCAGGATCGGTGACGCACGTTTTTTTATCCGCAGTCTGACGCACAGCGAACCTTTCCCCCTCCCATGAAGCCGAATCATCGCCCCCGTTTTGTTCGGTTCGCAGCATTGCTAGCCGTCGCGCTATGCGCGCTGTGCGCGGCCGCCTCGGCGCAAATCGGCGGGCTCGACACAGGGTTTGCGCCGGGCGCGATTTTGATTGGAGCTGCGCCCGGCTCGGTGAATGCACTCGTGGTGCAGAGCGATGGGAAAGTGATCGTCGCTGGAAATTTCACCTCCATTGCGGGGACGGCGCGCGGGCGCATCGCCCGCCTCAATACCGACGGCTCGCTCGACACGACTTTCGCGTCGGGCGCGGGTGCGGATGGCGCGATCAACGCGCTCGCCGTGCAGACCGACGGCAAGATCGTGATCGGCGGCGACTTTCTCACTGTCGATGGCACCGCGCGCAGCCGCATCGCGCGGCTGACCACGGGGGGCGCGCTCGACACGGCTTTCAATCCCGGCACCGGCGCGAATGGTGCGGTGAATGCGGTGCTCATCGTCAGTTCGTCGATCTACGTCGCCGGTGATTTCACGCAGGTAAATGGCTCGGCCCGCGTGCGCCTCGCGCGACTCGCCAGCACGGGCGCGCTCGACTCGATTTTCATGAGCGGCGCGAGCGGGGCGAACGCCGCCGTCTATGCGCTGGCCTATTCCAACTCCGGTGCCGTCGGCAGCTACCTTTACGCGGGCGGCGCCTTCACCACTTTCAATGGCGTAGCGCGCAATCGCATGGCGGCGGTGAGCATTTCCTCCGGCGCGCTCGAAACGAGTTTTAATTCGACCGGCGGCCCGGATGGGACGGTCTTCGCGATGGCGTTCAACACGCTCATTTTCTCCAGCTCAGCGCAGCTTTTTGTCGGCGGCGATTTCACAAACGTCGGCACCTCCGCGCGCAGCCATGTTGCGCTACTGTCGTTTTCATCATCGACCGCCACGCTTGATCCCGGCTTCACCATTCCCGCCGACGCGCGCGTCCGCTCCTTCGCATTCCAGTCCGCCGCTTCGGGTGTTTTCAGTACGGCGGGGCGGCTGCTGATCGGCGGAGATTTTACCCAAATCAGCAGTCAGCCGCGCAACCGGGTCGCCCGAATCTCTTCATCGTCAAACTTTTCCAGCAGCGGCACCTACTTTTGGGATTTCGACACCACTTTCAACTCCCCTGCTGGAGCCAACGCCCCGGTGCGCGCGCTGGGCGTGACGACGGATTCAAAGATCGTGCTCGGCGGGGATTTCAGCAGCGTTTCTGGTACGGTCACTCAGAGCGTCGCGAGGCTCTACAGCGATGCTGGCAGTCAGCCTCCGGCCACACCTGCGGCGCTCGCGGCGACGGCAGCGAGCGCGTCGCAAATCATCATCACCTTCAACGGCACGGCGAACACGACGAGCTACAAAATCGAACGCAGTCCCGATGGCATCGTCGGCTGGACGCAGGTGGCCTTGCAAAGCTCGGGAACGTTCACCGATTCTGCGCTCACCGCCGCGACGCCGTATTTCTACCGCGTGTCCGCGCGCAACTCGAATGGCGACAGCACGCCGAGCGCCAGCGCCAGCGCCACCACCCTCGCCGCGGATTGGACCGCGGCCGGCGCACTCGATCCCGCCGCCGCAGCGGGCGCGGGTGCCGACGGCACAATCAACACCGTCGCTTTTCAATCCGACGGTGCTGTGCTCGTGGCCGGCAGTTTCACGACAGTGCAGGGCGTCGCGCGCAAAAACATCGCGCGGCTGCTGCCGAATTGGACGGTCGATTCGGCGTTCGATCCCGGCGTCGGGCCGGACGGTTCGGTGAGTGAGATCGCCCTCCAGCCGGATGGGAAAATCGTCCTCTGCGGCTCCTTCTCAAACGTCGCCGGCACGGCGCGAAAATACGTGGCACGCTTGAACGCCAATGGCACGCTCGATACGACTTTCGTCAACCCCGGAACTGGACCGAGTTCTTCGCCGTCTCACGTCGTCGTGCAGACGGACGGGCATGTGCTCGTCGCCGGTTTTTTTTCCTCAGTCAATGGAGTCGGTCATCGCTACCTGGTGCGGTTCAACTCAAACGGCACCCTCGACACGACGTTCAACGCGGTGCCCGGCCAATCGGTGGATGCGCTGGCGGTGCAGCGCGATGGACGGATCCTGCTCGGCGGCTTTTTCATCAGCGGCGTGAACGGCCTCAACTCGAAATACGTGGTTCGCCTGACTGCCGCCGGCGACGTTGACCCGACCTTTAATCCCGGCGACATCGGCGCGTTTGTGAACAGTGTTGCTGCGCTGAATAACGGCAAAATCCTCGTTGGCGGATCGTTTTCGACTGTGGCGGGCACGACCCGGAACGGCGTGTGCCGCCTGAACTCCGACGGCAGCCTCGACGCGACTTTCGATCCCGGCATCGGCCCGGACAGCACGGTCAATCGCGTCGTGCCGCAGGCGGACGGCAAAGTGCTCATCGTCGGTTCGTTCACCAAAGTCAGCGGCGTAGTCCGCCCGCACCTCGCCCGCCTCAATGCCGATGGCACGCTCGACACAACCTTTCAGCCCGGCGCAGGCACTTTCAGCACGATCAATGCAGTGGCTGTGGCCGACGACACGCGCCTCGTCATCGGCGGCGATTTCACGAGCTTCGGCCTCGGTACGCCGACCCGCATTGCGCGCCTGCTCGGCGATGGCGTCTCCGCAGTTCCGCCGATACCAGCCGGCCTCGCGGCGACCGCGCTGAGCGCATTGAGCCTCGCGATCTCGTGGAGCGACCAGCCCGCGGAACAAGGCTGGAAGCTGGAGCGCAGCCCGGACGGTCTCAGCGGTTGGATGCAGATCGCCGCGCTGCCGTGGGACGTGCTCGCCTTCACCGACACCGCGCGCGCTCCAGGCACGGCGTATTTTTACCGCCTGCGCTCGTCGAATTCCGCCGGCGATTCCGACTACAGCGCGAGCGTCTCCGGCTTCACGCGCACGCTTTTCCAGCAGTGGAAAAGCGACCGCGGCATTGCACTGGCGGTACCCGACGACAGCGACGGCGATGGCGACGGCATCCCGCTCATCGTCGAATACGGCATGGGCTTGGATCCCGCAGTCGCAAGCACCGAGGGGATGCCCGTGTATCAGGTCTTCAGCGGGGTGCTCGCGCTCAGCTACCGCAAATTCCGCAGCGATGTGAACTACTCGGTCGAGGCCTCGACCGACATGACGGCGTGGTCCACTGCGGGCGTCAACCAGGGCAGCGGCGCATTCCCCATCGCGTGGAAAGCGATCGACGGCGCTGCGCAACTGTTCCTTCGCCTGCGCGTCTCCCAGCCCTGATGGCCGCGAAGTCTCCGCTCAACACGCTGCTCGATCCCGTCGCGATCCAGAGCGCCGAGCATCTCGGCTTGCAGGCGAGGACGGTCGTCGAGGGCTACATGGCCGGCGCGCACCGGTCGCCGTTTCGCGGCTTCGCCATCGAGTTTGCGCAGCACCGGGAATACGTGCCGGGCGACGATACGCGGCACCTCGACTGGAAGGTGCTCGGTCGCACCGACCGCTATTACATCAAGCAATACGAGCAGGAGACAAACTACGTCGCGCACCTGCTGCTCGATGGCAGCGAGTCGATGAAATACGCGTCGGGCAAAATCTCGAAGCTCGACTATGGCCGCACCATCGCCGCGTGTCTCGCCTATCTGATCCTGCTTCAGCGCGATGCCGTGGCCGTTGGCATTTTCGACGCGAAGATGCGCGACTACCAGCCGCGCACCGACTCGCTCGCGAAGATCCATCAAATCTGCCAGGTGCTCGCCGCCTTCGTTCCCACCGAGCAGACCGCCATCGCCAACGCGCTCAGCGAAATCGCGCGGCAGGTGAAGCGCCGCGGGATCGTCATCCTCATCAGCGATCTCTTCGACGATGAAGAAAAGATCGTACAGGGCATCCAGCACCTGCGCTTTGGCGGGCACGAGGTCATCGTCTTCCACGTCCTCGATCCGTACGAGCTGAAGTTCCCCTTCCAAGGCACCGTCGAGTTTGAAGGGCTCGAAGCGCAGGGCCGCATCCTCACCCGCCCCGCCGAACTGCGGAAAAGCTACCTCGCGGAATTCGGCGCCTTCCTCGACCGCACCCGCCTCGCCTGCGAACGCG
>JANXSB010000466.1 GCA_025352865.1 Chthoniobacter sp.
GCGGCGGGCAACTTCCGCGGCAAGTCGCAGTGGAACCGCACGGGCTACATGACGTGGCACTTTTCCGTGGATGACCGCGAGGCGATTCAGTCGTTGCCGCTGAACATCCAGGGCGAGCACGCGGACCATGATGGGCCGGGCAATAACACGAGCATCGGGATCGAAATTTCCGAGCTACGCGATGCGCGGCGGCAGGCGGCGGCGATTGATCGCGCGGCGCGGCTCACGGCGTGGCTGATGCACGACCGCGGCATCGCGCTCGATCATGTGGTGCCGCACTACCACTGGCCGCAGCGGCATTTTCACAACAACATGAAGAACTGCCCGCGCATCCTGCTCGAGCACGGGAGGCCGGGGCCGCGGTGGGAGGCGTTTCTGCGGCGGGTGCGGAGTTACAATTGACCTATCCCGCGCGGGAGGCGGAGGAGTGAAACGCGAAACACGCGGAAGCCTCGCGAAAATGCGCGAAAAGGAAGATCTTCCGAAATCCGATTTTCGCGGCCTTTCGCGAACCTTCCGCGTGTTTCGCGTTTGCTCTTTTCACAGCCTTGCGGGAAGCGCGCTAGCGGCAGCGCCACAACCGCGTTTAGTGATGGCCCGCCAAATGACCACGCCCTCCACTTTCCAAACACCCGAACTCCTCGCTCCCGCAGGCGGCTGGGACTGCGTGCGCGCGGCGGTGGCGAATGGCGCGGACGCGGTTTATTTCGGGCTGCCAAAATTCAACGCGCGGCTGCGGGCGGACAATTTCACCGAGGCGGAGCTGCCAGAGGTCGTGGCGTTTTGCCACCGGCATGGGGTGAAGGCTTACGTCGCTTTCAACACGCTGGTCTTCACCGGCGAACTCGACGCGGCGGCGGATTACCTGCGGCTGCTGAGCCGCGCAGGCGTGGATGCGCTCATCGTGCAGGACGTGGGGCTGGTGCGGCTGGCGCGGGCGATCACGCCGGAGCTGCCGATCCACGCGAGCACGCAGATGACGATCACCTCGCCGGAGGGCGTGGCCTTTGCGAAAGAGTTGGGCGTGGAGCGCGCGGTGCTGGCGCGGGAATTGTCGCTGCGGGAGTTGGAAAAGTTCGGTGCCGCGGACAAAGCGCTGCCGCTGGAGGTCTTCGTTCACGGCGCGCTCTGCGTGGCGTATTCGGGGCAGTGCCTGACGAGTGAATCACTCGGCCAGCGAAGCGCAAATCGCGGCGAGTGCGCGCAGGCGTGCCGGATGCCGTACGAGCTGGTGGTCGATGGCGCGGTGCGCGATCTGGGCGACCGGCGGTATCTGCTTTCGCCGCAGGATCTGGCGGCGGTGCATGAAATCCCAGCGCTCATGGAACTCGGCGTGGTGAGTTTCAAAATCGAGGGGCGGCTGAAAACGCCGGAGTACGTGGCGGCGGTCTGCCAGGTGTATCGCAAGGCGATCGACGCGGCGCTCGCGGCGCGCGAGGCTGATGGGCACAGCATCGGCGGGGTGACGAAGGAGGATCGCTATCAGCTCGAGATGGCGTTTTCGCGCGGGCTTTACTCCGGCTGGATGCACGGGGTGAACCATCAGGAGCTGGTTCCCGCGCGGTATGGAAAAAAGCGCGGCCCGTTCGTCGGGAGGATCGCGGGTGTCGGGCGGGATTTCGTGGAGCTGGATTCGGAGATTGATTTGAAGCTCGGCGACGGCGTGGTTTTCGACACGGGCGGCGACACGAATGCGGAGCAGGGCGGGCGGATTTTCGGGATCAAAGGACGGCGCTATTTTTTCCAGCACGACCGGATTGATTTCGCGCGGCTGAAGGCGGGCGATCGGGTTTGGAAAACGGATGATCCCGAGCTGAATAAGCGTCTGCGGCAGTCGTTCGCGGGGAAGATCGAGCCACGGCGGTGGGTGTCCGTGGACTTGCGCGTGAGCGGGCGGGCGGGTGAGGCGATGCTGGTGCTGGGGAGCGCGCGCGTTCCGCGCGTTGGCGATGGCGTTCCGCCATCGCGGACTTTCGATGGCGCTGCTATCACTGAGGACGTCCAAACTGCGAATGACGCCGAGGGAAGTTCGTCGCGGCAGGATGCCGCGACCAGCGAGCCGGAGGCTGACGCTACCCGGACGCTGCAATCCGCGCTTTTGTTGGAAGCGGCGCGGACGGCTCCGCTGACGACGGAAAAAATGCGGGAGCATCTCGGGCGGTTTGGGGAGAGCGGTTACGTGCTCGGCGAATTCGAGAATGCGCTGGATGGCGACGTGATTCTGCCGATTGGGGAATTGAACCGGTTGCGGCGGGAATTGGTTTTTCAATTGGATGCGGCGCGGGCGGTGGTGCGCGTGGAGTCGGCGGATTCGTGGCGGGAGGTTTTCCAAAGTGGCGCAAACCTCCGGCTTGCGAACCCGTCGGCGCACAAGCCGGAGGCTTGCGCTACGCTGCGTGTTCTTTGCCGGACGATGGAGCAGCTCGACGACGCGCTGACGTGCGGCATCGGCGAGGTGTATGCGGATTTCGAGGACATCCGGCGCTACAAGGACGCGGTCGTGCGAGTGCGGGAGGCGGGCGATGGCGCACGGATTTTTCTGGCGACACCGCGGATTCAGAAGGTCGGCGAGCAGGGCTTTTTCAAACTCATCGAGAACGCCGCGCCGGATGGCGTGCTCATCCGCAACCTCGGCGCGATCGCGCATTTCGCGGCGAGCCCGCTGCGCAAGGTGGGCGACTTTTCGCTCAATGTCGCGAACCCGCTCACGGCGCAGCATTTGATCGGCACGGGGCTGGAGCGGGTGACGGTGAGCTATGATCTCAACATCGAACAGGTGCTCGACCTGCTCGCCGCCGCGCCGCCGGAATGGTTCGAGCTGACGATCCATCAGCACATGCCGATGTTTCATATGGAGCACTGCGTTTTCGCGGCGTTCATGTCGCAGGGGAAGGACTCCACGGACTGCGGGCGGCCGTGCGAAAAGCATCGCGTGAGCTTGCGCGACCGCGTGGGGATGGAGCATCCGCTGCGGGCCGATGTGGGCTGCCGCAATACGCTTTTCAACGCCGTGCCGCAGACCGGCGCGCGGTTTTTTGGGCAGCTCGAAAATGCGGGGCTGCGCGACTTCCGCATCGAGCTGCTGGAGGAAAATGCGGGCGAGGCGGAGCGCGTCATCCGCGCGTATCAGGCGCTGCTCGGCGGCTCGCGCGGCGGCGAGGAGCTGTGGCGCGAACTGCGCGCGCAATCGCAGCTCGGGGTGACAGGCGGGACGTATCAGGCGGTCTGAAGCCGCACCACCAGTAATGCGCCGCGTCAGGCACGCGGGAAACTGGCGTGATTTTTCTTCAACGACTCTGCCACTCGTCGCCCACACCCCGTCAGGTCTTGCAAGACATCGTGCTGCCAGAGCCGGATGACACGCCAGCCGAGCGCACGGAGGCGGCGGAAGTTGCGCTGATCGCGGGCGCGGTTGGCATAAAGTTTGTCCCGCCAGAATGAGGACAGTTTGCTCTCCCACACCGGTAATCGCCACCCGTGCCAGAAATCACCGTCCACAAAAACGGCGACACGCTCGCGCGGGAAAACGATGTCGGGCCGACCTGGCAACGTGCGGACATGGCATCGGAATCGCAGCCCCTTCGCCCGCAGTTCACGCTGCACCAGCTTTTCCAGCGAGCCGTTCTTGAGCTATACGCGCTTCATCGCACGCGAACGCTGCTGCGGCGTCAGGTGGGCACGCATTGCCAAGCCCTGCGGAAAAACCGAGGGGATTTTGTCGCGCTCCCCCCGCCGGTTAAGCTTTGGCGTCCTCCCACCTGAGTCGGCCGGCAAAGACAAGTGCTGCCTTCACTTTCCGGATCAGGCTTGTCAAACTCTTGACGATGAATCTCACAAATTCCCGTGCTTGGTATGGAGCGTCTATCGCCGAGTTCCTCCAAGCTCAGCCCGAACAAGTCATTGGAACGCTCATCACCAATTCCGATTTTGCTGTGTTGCCGACTCAACGCGATGCTTGGCTGGCTCAACTGAGCTTACTCGGTGGTTCTTTGCAGGGGATTATGGGCAGCTTGTTCCTTGAGTTCAGCATTCCACGAATGGGACGTCGCATCGATGCCGTCATTATCGTTGGACCCGTCGTGTTCGCCGTTGAGTTCAAAGTTGGTGAAACGACGTTCGACCGCGCAGCGATTGAGCAGGTTTGGGACTACGCTCTCGATCTGAAAAACTTTCACGAGGCCAGCCATGCCGTCTCGATTGTCCCAGTTCTTGTGGTAACGGAGGCGACAAAGCTCCCGCCATCTCAACTTTACGCAGACGATGACAAGGTCTTTCGGCCGGTGTTAGTCGGCGGTGACGGGCTTCGCGCCGTCGTTGACTTGGCCGTTCAGAACATCCCCGGTCTTTCGGTGGACGCTGTTCAGTGGTCGCGCGCTTCGTATCGCCCCACGCCGACCATTATCGAGGCTGCCCGCGCTCTTTACGCCCAACATTCCGTCGAAGCCATAGCTCGTTACGATGCTGGAGCAAATAACTTACGTGTGACCTCACGCCGAATCGACGAGCTTGTAGATGAAGCAATGACTCAGCACCGGAAGCTCATATGCTTTGTGACCGGCGTACCCGGCGCCGGCAAAACGCTGGTCGGACTGAACGTCGCCACCCGTCACCGACGTGAACTTGAGCAACTGACCCACGCCGTCTTTCTGTCAGGAAATGCCCCTCTCGTCGCAGTGCTTCGTGAGGCACTGACGCGTGATGAAGTCGCTCGTCGTAAACGCGGCGGTGAGAAAGTCCGCAAGAGCGCGGTAGGGGAGAGTGTGAAAGCGTTCATCCAAAACGTTCACCACTTCCGCGACGATGGACTTATTGAAACTGGCCCGCCGGTTGAGCACGTCGTCATATTCGATGAAGCACAGCGAGCCTGGAATCTCCAGCAGACCGCCAGTTTCATGCAGAGGAAAAAGAAACGCCCCGGCTTCAGTCAATCAGAGCCAGACTTCCTGATTTCTTACATGGACCGGCATAACGATTGGGCCGTCATCATTTGTCTCGTTGGAGGCGGACAGGAAATTAATACCGGTGAAGCGGGTATAGACGCGTGGTTGGATGCCGTTCAAGTGAAGTTCCCACATTGGCACATGTATGTGTCTCCGCGGATGACCGACAGCGAATATGCTGCGGGCAAGGCTTTGGACAAGGTGCGCCATGAAAACAATTTGCGCTTCGATGATTGCCTGCACCTCGCTGTCTCGATGCGATCGTTCCGCGCGGAGAACGTGTCAGGCTTCGTGAAGGCGTTGCTCGATTGTGAAACCCAAACCGCGCGAGACAGCTTCGGCGAACTTGCCGCCCGCTATCCAATTGTAATTACGCGCGACCTGGGCCGTGCGAAAGAATGGACACGCTCACGCGCGCGTGGTTCAGAACGCTTCGGGTTGGTAGCTTCTTCAAAAGCGCAGCGACTGAAACCGCACGCCATCGACATCCGAGTCAACGTTGACCCCGTGCAGTGGTTTCTGAACAACCGAAACGACACACGGTCGAGTTACTACCTGGAAGATGCTGCTACCGAGTTTCAGGTGCAGGGTCTTGAGCTAGACTGGGCATGCGTCACGTGGGACGGCGACTTGCGCTTCACTGGTTCGGGTTGGAGCTATCACGACTTTCGTGGAAGCCGTTGGTGCAATATCTCGAAACCGGAGAACAAAAACTACCTTCGGAACGCCTATCGAGTTCTGCTCACCCGCGCCCGACAGGGAATGGTCATCTTCATTCCAACCGGAGATGCGTCTGATCTCACTCGTTCGCCAGAGTTCTACGATTCAACGTTCAACTACCTCGCTGACCTCGGCATCCCTGTTCTGGGTTGACCCTCTCATCCCAAAACCCGGAACTGCCCGTTCAGGCAGAGTTTTTGTGAATGTCAGCGGTGCTGGGCATCCCGTAGTCAGCGCAATAGACGATCTGTTTTTCGCGCTCGGTGGTGAAGTGGAAACCGGCGCGGGTCAGCGTGCCGAGGAAGTCGCGGAAGATGCCGTGCCGCTGGAGTTCGGGGACGTTTTCCATGCTCACGATGTCGATGTCCGCGGTCTCGACGAGGCGGGCGAACTCGTTGAGCAAAGGCCATTGTTCCTTTTCGG
>JANXSB010000473.1 GCA_025352865.1 Chthoniobacter sp.
GGACGCCGAGGGGAAGCGCGTGCGCAATCTTGTTTCGGAAACTCGCTTTCCCGCGGGCGAAAACGTGGCGTGGTGGGACGGCACCGACGATCTCGGGCGCGATCACGATGCGGCGAAGCACGGGCTTTACCACATCCCCGAGCAGCCCGTCGCGCCGGGCGCGTATCGCGTGCGCGGCCTCTTCCACAAAGGGCTGGAGCTGCGCTACGAGTTCTCGATCTACAACGCCGGCAACCCGGCGTGGGAGACGGAAGACAAATCCGGCGGCTGGCTCACGAACCACACGCCTCCGCAAGCCGCGCTCTTCGTGCCGGGCGACAAGCCGATGGTGTATCTCGGCAGCGCCGTCTCCGAGGGCGGCGCGGGGCTGGCGTGGGTGGACCTCGATGGGAAAAAGATCGGCGGTCGCGGCTGGATCGGCGGCAACTGGACCGCCGCGCCGACGCTCGCGCGGGACGCGGGGAAAAACGCGGTGCCGGATGTTTTCGCCTACGTCGGCGCGACGTGGACGGCCAGCGGCAACAACGAGGACAAGACACACGGCGAACTGCGAATCACCGCGCTGACGGCGAAGGGCGACAAGCCAGTGATCAAGTTTCCCTTCACCCCGCCAAGCAAGGCGGCGAGCGAGTCTGCGGGCGATACGGATTGGATCAGCCAGCTCGGCGGCATCGCGGCTTACGACGGTTTGGTCGTCGCGAGTTTCGCAAAAAGCAGCTCGCTGCTTTTCGTGGATGCGCGCGAGGGCAAGGCGCTCGGTGAGGTGCCGGTGGAAAGTCCGCGCGGCCTCGCGTTCGACGCGCAGGGCCGGCTGCTCGTGCTCTCCGCGACGAAGCTGCTGCGCTTCACGATCAGCGGCCCGGCGAAGCTCTCGCCGCCGACGCAACTCGCGCAGGATTTGCAAGACCCGCGCGGCATCACGCTCGACGCGGCGGGCAACATTTTCATCAGCGACCACGGCGACTCGCAGCAGGTGAAAGTGTTTTCGCCCGAGGGGAAATTCCAGCGCGCCATCGGCCACGCGGGAGCGCCGAAGGCCGGGCCTTACGACCCGCTGCACATGAATCATCCGCACGGCCTCGCGATTGACGACAAACAGCAGCTCTGGGTCGCGGAAAACGATTTCCAGCCGAAGCGCGTGAGCGTGTGGACGCTCGACGGCAAGCTCGTGCGCGCGCTCTACGGCCCTGGCCGCTACGGCGGCGGCGGTTCGCTCGACCCGCTCGACAAGACGCGATTTTACTACGACGGCATCGAGTTCAAACTCGACTGGAAAGCCGGCACGAGCGCGCCCGTCGCGGTCTTTCATCGTGAGACGAAAGACGACTTCAGCTCGCAGCTTCGCACCAGCGCGCCGGAGACTCCGATCCATTTTGAAGGGCGGCAATACATGGTGAATTGCTTCAACAGCAACCCGACCGGCGGCACCGCGCTCGTCACGATCTGGCTGATGAAAGACAGCGTCGCCGTGCCCGTCGCGTCGCTCGGGCGCGCGCAGGATTGGGAGCTGTTGCGCGGCGACGAATTCAAGCCGCGCTGGCCGCAGGGCCTCGATCCAAAAGGTGAGGCGCACCGCAATCCCGCGCTCGTCGCGTGGAGCGATCTCAACGGCGACGCTCGCGTGCAGCCGGACGAAATCACCATCGTCAAAGCCGCGACCGGCGGCGTGACGGTGATGCCCGACCTTTCGTTCGTGGAGTCGCGCGTGGATGAAAAGGCGGTGCGTTTCGCGCCACGTCGCTTCACCGCGCAGGGCGTGCCCGTCTATGACATCAGCGCCGCGGAAACGCTCGCAAGCGGCGCGCAGACGCCCGCATCCTCGGGCGGAGATCAAGTGCTCATCGCCCCGGACGGCGCGAGCGTCCTCACCATCGCGCCGCAGCCGTGGGCGCGCGAAGGACTCGGCGGCGTGAAGAATGGCGTGGCGACGTGGAGCTATCCGAGCCTCTGGCCGGGACTGCACGCCTCGCACGAAGCGCCCGTGCCTGACCGCCCCGGCGAGGTGCTCGGCACCACGCGCCTGCTCGGCGGTTTCGTCACGCCGCGCGCCGGCGACGCGGGCCCGCTGTGGTGCATCAACGGCAACATGGGCGACGCGTATCTATTCACCGCCGACGGTCTTTTCGTCGCGCAACTCTTCCGCGATTCACGCACCGGCAAGCCGTGGACGATGCCGAAAGCCGAGCGCGGGATGCTGCTCCACGACCTCACACTCCACGACGAAAATTTCTTCCCCACCATCGCGCAGACGAGCGACGGCCTCGTCTATCTTTGCGACGGCGCGCGCACGAGCCTCGTCCGCGTGGACGGCCTCGAAAACATCCGCCGCCTCCCGCCGACGGAGCTGCGCGTGACGGCGGACGATTTGCAAAGCGTCGCGACATGGCGCGTACAGGCCGAGGCGCAGCGCCAGGCCGCGCGCGGCAGCGGCACGCTCACCGTGGCGCTGCGAAAAGATACGCCGCTCGTGGATGGCAAGCTCGACGACTGGGCCGGCGCGGATTGGGCGGTGATTGACCGTCGCGGCACCGGCGCGAATTTCGACAGCGACAGCAAGCCCTACGACGTCACCGCCGCCGTCGCCATCGCCGGAGATCGGCTCTACGCGGCCTTTCGCACGCAGGACGCCGAGTTGCTCAAGAACTCCGGCGAGACGCCCAACGCACCTTTCAAAACCGGCGGCTGCCTCGATCTCATGCTCGGCACAAACCCCGCCGCCGACCCGAAACGCCCGCGCCCCATCGCGGGCGACGAGCGCCTGCTCATCACGCAAGTCAAAGGTCAGACGCTCGCGCTGCTCTATCGCGCAGTCGTCCCCGGCACGAAGGAGCCGGTGCCATTTTCTTCGCCGTGGCGGACGATCACACTCGACCGCGTGGACGACGTGAGCGCGCAAGTGCAGTTCGCCGCGGGCATCGAGAAAGACGACAAAGGCAAAGTGCGCGGCGCATTTTACGAAGTCTCCGTGCCCCTCGCCGCCCTCGGCCTTTCACCGGCGGACGGGCAGGGGATAAAGGCTGACATCGGCCTGCTGCGCGGCAATGGCTTTCAGACGCTCCAGCGCGTTTATTGGAACAACAAAGCCACCGCCATCACCGCCGACGTGCCGAGCGAAGCCGAACTCACGCCCGCGCTCTGGGGCCGATGGCAATTCAAGGTGGCACCGTGAGCCGGTCCGCGAGTTCAGTACGTGCCTCGACCGCATGGACAAAGGAACGGCGGGCACTGACCCACCGTTTCTGGACGTGCTTGCGCACGAAAAATCACGCGTCGAGATAGCGCTTCAACTTTTCCCGCAGCTCCGTCCGCGCGCGAAAGAGCACGCTCTTCACCGCCGGCACGGACAGGTCGAGAATCTCCCCGATTTCCTCGTACGGAATATCGTCGTAGCGCCGCAGGATCACGGCCATGCGCTGCGTCTCGGGCAGTTCGTCGATGGCCTGCTGGATGGCGCGCTGCATTTCGTCGTCGAGCAGCGCGGTGTCGGGCGCTTTCACCGTGTGGTCGGGCGCCTGCATCGGGCGGTCGTCGGTGTTCACGGCATCGAGCGATTGCGCCGGATGGCGCTTGCGGCGGCGCAGTTCATTGAAGACGAGGTTGCGCGTGATTTTGAAAAGCCACGTCGTGAACTTCGCCGTCGGCTCGTAGCGCGCCGCACTTTTCCACACGCGGATGAAGACCTGCTGCGCGATGTCCTCCGCGTCCGCCGCGTCGCCCAGCATCTTCGCCACCGTGCCGATGATGCGATGCTGGTGGGCCTCGATCAGCGCGCGCAGCGCCTCGCTGTCGCCCGCCTTCACCCGCGCCATCCACGCCAGATCCTGCGCCGCGGCATCGGGCTCGGAAGAGGGTGGTGGGCTCGGGTCTTGGCTCATGGAAAAGGAAGACGGTCACGACCATCTGAGGGCCGGTGGACGATGACCAACTAACCGGGAATCTTGCAAATGGTTTCCCGGTTTTCCATGCTCCACACGTCCCTTTGCAAAGGCGTCTTGCCTTGCCCTCGGCCCGTAAAGTACTCCATTGAAAGACATCGCCGCACCCATGACCGCCAAGCTCATCTCGCCCGACCTGCGCCCCATTTTCGACCGCGTCGCCGCAGGCCGTCCGGTCACGGATGCCGAGGCCGTCCAGCTCTACGGCTCGAACGATTTGAACGGCATCGGCGCAATCGCCAACGTCCTCCGCGAGCGTAAAAACGGGAACGTCGCGACTTACATTCACAACCAGTACATCAACTACGCGAACCACTGCATCCTCTCCTGCCAGTTCTGCGCGTTCGGCGCGAAAAAGCGGGAGGCCCACGCGTTTGAAATGACCATCGACGAGATCGTGGAAAAGGCGCGCGCGGGGTTGAAGATCGGCATCACCGAGATTCACATGGTCGGCGGGTTGCACCCGAGTTTGAAAGGCGAGTGGTATCTCGA
>JANXSB010000485.1 GCA_025352865.1 Chthoniobacter sp.
GTTCTCTGACTGAACTGCGGCAGCTAGCGTTCCTATACTGTATACTTGTCATAAGTAAATAGGGAGTTTGTATGTCCAAACAGTTCTGGGCCGTCATAGCTATCATCGTCCTAGCCTTCGCGCCGGTGTTTGCGCTGACCGGGCAGGAAGGGAAAATGTTCCATCCGCTCGCGTTCACGAAGACCTTCGCGATGATCGGCTCCACGCTGCTCGCGATGACGATTGTGCCTGTGCTTTGCACCTGGATGGTCCGCGGCCCCTTTCATTCGGAGGATCGCAACATCATCATGCGCTTCCTTTTGAAGCTGTATGACCCGGCGCTGGATTTTGCCTTGAGCCATCGCAAGACGGTGCTCGCCGTGGCGGCAGTTATTCTCGCCGGCGCGCTCGCGCTCGTGCCGCGCATGGGTGCCGAGTTCATGCCGCCGCTCAATGAAGGCAGCCTGCTTTTCATGCCCAGCCTCGTGCCCGCCACCGCGCTGACGGAAGTGCAGCGCGTCATGGCCTGGCAGGATCGAGTGCTCGCGAGTTTTCCCGAAGTGCGCTCCGCCGTCGGCAAGCTCGGCCGCGCCGACACCGCGACCGATCCCGCGCCCACCGAGATGATCGAGACCACGATCATGCTCAAGCCCGACCACGAATGGCGCGCGGGCATGACTAGGGAAAAACTGATCGCCGAAATGATGGACGCATTGCGCCAGGTGCCCGGCTCCGTGCCCGGATTTCTCCAGCCCATCGAAGGACGCGTGCTCATGATTTCCACCGGCCTCCGCGCGCAGCTCGGCGTGAAAATCTTCGGCGACGACCTCAACAAATTGCAGCAGGCCGCGTTCGACGTGCAGCGCATCGTGCAGGAAATCCCCGGTGCCACCGGCGTCGCGCCGAGCCGCATCCAGGGCAAGCCTTACCTCGAAGTGCGGGTGAACCGTGAGGCGCTGTCGCTTTACGGCATGAGAGCGCAGGATGTCCTCGATGTGGTGGAGGCCGGCCTCGGCGGCAAGACCGTCGCGACCACCATCGAAGGCCGCAATCGCATTCCGATTCAAGTGCGGCTCGAACGCAGTGAGCGCGAGGATTTGAGCCGGCTCAAGGATGTGCTCGTCACCGCGCCGCCCGGCTCCGATGGCAAGCCGGGCAAAGTCATTCCGCTCGGCCAGCTCGCGGACATCCTGCGCACCGAAGGCCCCAACGAAATCGCCAGCGAGAATGGCCGCCTGCGCGCCACCGTGCAGGCAAATGTGAGCGGGCGCGACCTCGGCAGCTTCGTGGAGGAGGTGAAAGCCCACGTGCAAGCCGACCTCGCGCCGCAGCTCTCCGCACTGGGCATGACCATCGAATACAGCGGCGAATACGAGAACCAGCTCCACGCCGCGCGCACGCTGAAGTTCATCGTCCCATGCGTGGTGCTCATCATTTTTCTCCTGCTCCACCAGCTCTACGGCCAGGCTCGCGAAGCCGCGCACGTTATTCTCGCCGTGCCCTTCGCGCTGAGCGGCGGCGTGTTTCTGCAATACGCGCTCGGCTGGCATTTCAGCGTCGCCGTGTGGGTCGGTTACATCGCGCTTTTCGGCACGGCCATTCAGACCGGCGTGGTCATGGTCGTGTATCTCGAGGAAGCCGTGCAGCGGAAGCGCTGGCAACTCGGCGCGGCCTTCGGACGCGCCGATCTCATCGCCGCCGTGAAAGAAGGTGCCCGCCTGCGCCTGCGCCCAAAAGTGATGACCGTCGCCACGATCATCGCCAGCCTCCTGCCGATCATGTGGAGCCATCGCACCGGCTCCGAGGTGATGAAGCCGCTCGCCACTCCCGTCATCGGCGGCATGCTCAGCAGCCTCATCCACATCCTCATCGTCACACCGGTCATCTTCGTCTGGCTGCGGGCTCAGGATCTCCCGAAACCGGATGCCGGTGCCAGCAGCTCTGTCTTATGAAACAACTCCGCTTTCTCGCTCTCATGCTCGCACTAGGCTGGCCGCCAACGCGAGCAATAACATCCTCGGCAGGGATTGAAACCATTCGCGCCTTGGCGCGCGCGGCCGTTGCCGATTGCCTCTCGACTTCCGTTCAGCCCGCACACAGCATCCGCGCGACTTCGGAAACGCTGCATGAAAACCGCAGGCCTCGCTCCCCATGAACCGCCCGCTCCTCCGCACCCGCGCAGGATCGGCTGGGTGGGCACGACGGCACTCGCGATGGGCGGGAGCAATCAAAGCCTCTTCCTCCTCGCGGCGCTTTTCGCAGGCCAGGGCAGCATTCCTGGGCAGGGCAGCGCGGCGGTGCCGCTGCTCATCGCGGGGCTCATCCTGAGCTGGCTCGCGCTGCCGGGCTGGACGGAGTTGATCCTCATGTGGCCGAACCGCGTCGGCGGCATCGCCGCGACTTGCGCCGAGGCGTTTCGCCCGTACAGCCCGGTGCTCGCGAATCTCACGGGCGTTTGCTACTGGTGGGGCTGGGTGCCGACGTGCGGGCTCACGGCACTGCTCTCCGCGTCGGCGCTGCATGATTGGTATCTGCCGCACGTCTCCGTGCCGCTGCTCGCATCGGGGATCGTCGCCGCTTTTACGATCGTGAATCTCTGCGGCATCCAGTGGGCCGTGCGGCTCGCCACGGTCATCGCCGCCGGGGCGGGCGCGCTGGCGTTTCTCTCCGCGCTCATCCCCGTGCTCACCGGCCATGTCGATTGGCAGCAGGCCACGACGTTTCATCTCACGACGCCGTTTCCCGGCGTGTTTGGGCAAATCACCAGCGCCATGGCCGGGCTGTATTTGATCGGCTTCGCCGCGCCCGCATTCGAGCAGGCGGCGTGTCATGTGGGCGAAACCATCGACCAGAATAAAAACGTGCCGCGCGCGATGTTTGCGAGCGCGGGAATGGCGACACTTTATTTCGCGATCCTGCCGGTCGTGTGGCTCGGCGTGCTTGGCCCGGAGCCGCTCGGGCGGGATCTCGCGCTCGTGCTCGGGCCGACTTTCGCACCGCTTTTCGGCAGCGCGGCAAAGGGCGCGGCGATCTGGTTCATGACGTTGAACATGTTTCACGGCACGCTCGCTCCGCTGGCTGGCGCGGCGCGCACGATGTCGCAGCTTTCCGAGGACGGTCTGCTCCCGCGTTTCCTCGCGCAGCGCGACCGGGCGGACGCGCCGCTCGCGGCCACGCTGCTCACCGCCGGCATGGCGATCGTCTTCCTGCTCCTCGGCGATCCCATCTGGCTCGTGGCGGCGGCGAATTTCACCTACCTCATCGGCATCGGCATGCCGAGCATCGCCGTCTGGCTGCTGCGGCGCAATGCGCCGGAAATGCCGCGCCCCTTCCGCGCATCGCGCACGATGATCCGCCTCGGCGTGCTCGCCGCCCTCGTCTGGGGCGTCTCGACGGTGCTCGGCTTCCAGCAGTTCGGCCTGCCCACGGTCGTCGCCGGCATGGGCCTCGCCTACTCCGGTTCGGTGCTTTACGCATGGCGGAAATTTTCCGATCGCCGCCGCGCGGGCCTGCCGGGCATCGCGCGCACCATCCATTTGAAACTCACCGGCGCGATGCTCGCGGTGCTCGTGCTCGACGGCGCGGGCTACCTTATCGCCGTGCAAAACATCAGCGGCAGACCCGTGCTCGCGGAGATGCTCGCGGATATTTTCGTCCTCGTCGCGCTGCTCACGATCAGCGTCGGCCTGGTGCTGCCGGGTATGATCGGGCACGCCACCACGGAGACGGCGGCGGCGGCGAAACAGCTCGCCACCGGCCCGTTCGCGGATTTCTGCGAGGCCATGGACGCGCTCAACCGCGGCGACTTCGAGGCCGCGCGCGTGCGGCTCGACGTGATCCCGCTTTCCATCCACTCGAAGGATGAGCTCGGGGAAATGGCCGCGAGCTTCAACCAGATGCAGGAGGAAGTGGCGCGCGCCGCCGCCGGGCTCGACGTGGCGCGGGAAAGCCTGCGCCGTTCGCGCGAGGAATTGCAGGTGGCCCACGCTGAGGACATCGCGGAGCGGAAGCGCGCGCATGAAATCGTCCATGCGGCGAAGGTCGAAGCCGAGCGCGCGAACAACGCGAAGAACGAATTCCTTTCCCGCGTGAGCCACGAACTGCGCACGCCGCTGAATGCAATCCTCGGGTTCGGCCAGATCCTCGAAGCCGACTGCACCGGCGACCAGCGGCAGTGCGCCGAGCACATCCTGAAAGCCGGGAGTCATCTGCTGGACTTGGTCAACGAGGTGCTCGACCTCGCCAGCATCGAGGCCGGGCGGCTGACCTTTTCGCCCGAATCCGTGTCCCTGCGCCGCCTCATCCGCGAGACTCTCCAGCTCATCGGCCCGCTCGCGGAGCAAAGAAACATCACCCTCGCGAGCCACTATCCCGGCGGCGGCGACGTGCATGTTTTCGCCGATCACCAGCGGTTGAAACAGGTCGTCATCAACCTCCTTTCCAACGCCGTGAAGTACAATCGCATCGCCGGCAGCATCGAGATCGACTGCACGCGCGCCGCCGCGGACCGCGTGCGCATCGCCGTGCGCGACACCGGCCCCGGCATTGCGCCGGACAAGCTCGCGCTGCTTTTCACGCCCTTCCAGCGGCTCGGCGCGGAGCGCACCGCCATCCCCGGTGCCGGGCTCGGCTTGACCTTGAGCAAGCGGCTCGTGGAACTCATGGGCGGAACCATCGGCATGGAAAGCGAGCCGGGGCGGGGCAGCGTCTTCTGGGTCGAGCTGCCACTGGCGGAGGAAGCCGCGCGGAATCCCAGCCCCGCCGAGACCCTCTCCGGTCCCAGCACACCGCCCGCCGGCCCGCGCCGTGTCATCCTCTACATCGAGGACAATCTCTCCAACCTCCGCCTCGTCGAAGCCATCCTCGCGCGCCGCGGAAACATCGACCTCATCCCCGCCATGCAAGGCACCATCGGCCTCGAGCTCGCCCGCCAGCACCGCCCGCATCTCGTCCTCCTCGACCTGCATCTGCCGGACCTTTCCGGCCTCGATGTCTTCCACCGCCTGCGCTCCGACCCCGCGACCTACGCCGTGCCCGTCATCATCGTCAGCGCCGACGCCACGCTTTCCGAGATCGACCGCATGCTCGGCAAAGGCGCGAGCGCCTACGTGACCAAGCCCATCGACGTAAAACGCTTCCTCCGCGCCGTCGATGCCGCCTTGCAGGAAAACGCCGTCATCGCCGGCGAGTAAAAGCGCGCTACCCAGGCGCGAAGAGGGGTGCGGATTGATTCCGACGAGGTATTTTTCAGGAAAATACCTCGTCCAATGGCTCGCTAACCCCGCGGGACAGGAAAAAAATCGCGCCTTTCCCTCTGTAAATCAGACTTGCGACCCCGCCCGCCCTTTCCCCCACCCGACCGCCCTACTTTTCCGCCGATTTCTTCACATCCAGCTTCCGGTAGAGGGTGGCCATGCTGATGCCGAGCATCTTCGCGGCCTTGTCGCGGTTGCCGGCGTTGAATTTGATCGTCTCGTCGATGTAGCGGCGCTCCTGCTCGCGGATGTATTCGTCGAGCGTCTGGCCTACGGGGAGCGTGCCGGTGTGCTCGACGGGTGGCGAATTGGCGGCGCGGACGACCTGCGGCGGGAGGTCGGTGGTGCGGATGAGGCCGTCGTCGCAGAGGGCGCAGGCGCGCTCGATGGCGTTTTCGAGTTCGCGGACGTTGCCGGCCCAGCGGTAGCGGGTGAGCATGTCCACGGCTTTGGGGTCGATCTTCTTGGGCTCGGTGCCGGTCTGGGTGGCGTTCTTTTGCAGGAAATGATTCACGAGCAGCGGGATGTCGTCGGGCCGCTCGCGGAGGGCGGGCATTTCGA
>JANXSB010000486.1 GCA_025352865.1 Chthoniobacter sp.
TGAGCCCCGGCGTGATCAAGATACAGAGCCCGTTTCTTTATGTGCTGATGCCCATGCGCATCAGCTAATGCGATTTCGGTTTGCGCTTTTTTCTTTGAGGCCTATCGTCCCGCTCCCTTCGCCGAAAAGTCGGTGATCGAAAATTTTCATTTGCTCACGTGGCGGAATGGCAGACGCGTACGGCTCAGGACCGTATGGGGAAACCCGTGGAGGTTCGACTCCTCTCGTGAGCACTCTTTCTGGATAGGCCCGCGGGGCGGTTTCCATGGGGCGGCCCCACAATGTTAGCCAAAGTCGCAGGGCGTCTGGGCTAAAGCCCAAGCTACTTTGCCGACCGAATGCTACGCCACGCTCGCCAGCGGTTCCGCTTTTTCCATCGCTTGGAAGACGGCGCGGCGGAGGTCGGCCAGGCTGACCGGCTTGCCCAGCACGAGATCGACGCCGGGTGGCTGGCCGCCGAGCGCGAGCATCTCGTCGCCGAAGCCGGTGAGGAGCACGACGGGAGTTGCGGGAGAGATGGCCTTGATGGCACCGCCGAGTTGGATGCCGTTCATCAGGGGCATGGATTGATCGGTGATGACGAGGTCGAACTGGCCGGTGCGGAAAAGTTCGAGCGCCTGATGACCGTCCGCCGCGGATGTGGTGGTGTGGCCGTCGCTGGTGAGGTGCTCGGCGAGTAATTCGCAGATGATGTCCTGGTCATCGACGATGAGCACCCGGAGCGTCCGGTCCAATCGCTCGACGCCTGGTGCAGCGGTTCCTTTCGCGTCGGTGGTCGCCGGGAGGTGGATGGCGAATGTCGTGCCGGTGCCCTTTTCACTCGCGATCTCGATGGTGCCGCCGTGGCGCTGAATGATGCCGTACACGACCGCGAGCCCGAGCCCGGTTCCGCCTTCGCCCTTGGTCGTGAAGAAAGGTTCGAGGCAGCGTTCGCGTTCGCTGTCCGTCATGCCGATGCCGGTGTCGGTCACGGTCAGCGCCACGCCATCGGCCAGCGGCGTGGTGCCGACGGTGATGACGCCGCCCGCCGGCATGGCATCGATGGCGTTGAAGATCAGGTTGGTCAGGACTTCGCGCAGTTCGGCGGCATTGGCGGCGACGAGCGGGGTCTCGCGCAACTCCGTCTGTACCTCGATCCGCACACCTTCGGCGAGGCCCCGGCCCTTCCATCGCGGCGAAGTCAGCGAGACGACTTGCACGGCGATTTCGTTGAGATCGACCGGCACGCGAATCTCATTGTTTTCCGCCGGGCGGTAAAAATCGCGCAACCGGCTGACGACGTGCGTGGCGTCCTGGGCCGCGGAGATGATGTGGTTGAGGTAGGTCAGCTCGCGCGGCGAGCCGTGCTGCAGGAGCCACGGGAGGAGCAGTTCGCCGTAACCGAGCATCATGGTCAGCGCGTTGTTGAAATCGTGCGCGACGCCGCCCGCCATCATGCCGAGTGCGCGGAGCCGCTCCTGTTTGACGACGTGCTCCTGCGTCGAGCGGAGTTCGTTCACGGCCTCCTCCAGCCGCGCCGTGCGCTCCCTCACCTGGTCTTCGAGGAGCAGATTCTGCCGCTGCATTTCCAGATGCAGAAAGCGGGTCTGGAGCATGTTCCGGATGCGCAGGACGAGCTCGCTGTGGTCGAGCGGCTTGGTGACAAAATCCTTCGCGCCATTGGCGAGCGCGCGGCGTTTGGTGTCGGACGTGATGTCCGCGGTCAGGACGAGGATGGGCAGGTAGTCTTCGGCGGAAATCGCGGACTTCAACTGCTGCATGACTGCGAAGCCGTCGAGGTGCGGCATGTTCAGATCGAGCAGGATGATGTCGGGTTCGAAATCGAGATACTGCACCAGCGCCTCGCGCGAATCCGTGGTGCCGCGGACGTTCGTGCAGCCGGAGATTCCGAGGATGCGTTCGAGCAGGCGGACGTTCGAGGGTTCGTCGTCCACGATCAGGATTTTGGCCCGTGTGAGATGGTCTGTGGTCATACGCGAGAGCCCGCGCGCCCAGGCCGTTGATGGCTGGGAACTGCAGGTTGAATTCGACAGCGCGTAGGTAGCATATGGTATGCCTTTGAGGATGAACTTATCACTGATGAGACAGGGTTTACGATGACCACTCAGGAAACCAGGGGGCCGCTCGTGCAGGCGATGTTCTCCGCGATCGCCGGGCGCTACGATCTTGCGAACCATTGTCTCAGCTTTGGGTGGGATTTTTTCTGGCGTCGCCGCGCCGCCGGGATTGTCCGCGCGTGGCAGCCGGAGCGGGTTCTCGATCTGGCGACGGGCAGTGGCGACCTCGCCCTTTCGCTCCGTGCGGCGTGCCCGGTGGCGCAGATTGTCGGCGCGGATTTCTGCCTGCCGATGCTGCTTGTCGCGCGGAGAAAAGGGCTCGCCAATCTCGTGGTCGCCGACGGGATGGCGCTGCCGTTCGCAGATGGCGCGTTCGACGTGCTGACCGTGGCTTTCGGTCTGCGCAATATGGAGTCGTGGCCCGGCGCGCTCGCAGAAATGGGCCGCGTCGTCAAGCCGGGAGGGCATCTGCTGGTGCTTGATTTTTCCGTGCCTCCTGCGCCGATGCGCTGGGTTTACCGCCCGTATCTGCACCACGTTCTGCCGCGTCTGGCCGGGCTCCTCACGGGGGAAAGGGCGGCTTACGATTATCTCGGCGACTCCATCGAGAAATTTCCGTTCGGCCCTGCGATGTGCGGGCTGATTGGAGGTGCGGGTTTTGCCGATGCGAAGTGCGAGCGGCTGGGCGGCGGGATCGTTTCGCTCTACACGGCGCGACGCGTTTAATTCGGCACCGGAGTTGGAACCGTCGGTGGAGCGGGCACCGCGGGGGTCTCGGCGGAAGGTGTGGCAGCTGTGGGCGGAGGCGTGGCCGGCACCGGCATGGTGGCGGGCTTGTCGATGATCGGCAGCTCGAAGGCCGTGAAATCGGGATGGCTCATGGCGAAGCAGCCGGTCAGGCCGTCGGCGGCCGCGGCGTGCAGGCCGTTGGGCGTGGTCGTCCCGGCGGTGAGTGCTCCGCCGGTGTTGGCGGTCGTTTTGAAGCTCACGCGCAGCACCGGTTTGTCGAGCCCGTGCTCGGGCTGCACCACGCCCAACCAGCGCACGGCGCGCAAGGTGGCGAGCGTGTTCACGAGCGATTGGGCGTTGGTCTGGTTGATCTTGCCGTCCC
>JANXSB010000509.1 GCA_025352865.1 Chthoniobacter sp.
GGATTCCAGTCGGTGTCTTGGAAAGGATTGAGCATCGGGCGTCAGTCGGGTGGAAAACTCTGCGCGTATTTTTGCCGCGCGCTTTCGGGCAGCGGCGGTTGTTCGGATTTGTAGAGGATGCAGTCTTCGAGCACGAGCACATCCATGTCGCAGCCGAGGAAGCAGCGGACGGCGTCCTGCGGCGTGCAGACGATGGGTTCGCCGCGGATGTTGAAGCTGGAATTGACGATGACGCCGCAGCCGGTGCGCGCCTTGAACGCGCGGAGGAGGCGGCAGTAGCGGCCGTTTCGCGGCTCGTCCACGGTCTGCACGCGCGCGCTCATATCGACATGCGTGACCGCGGGGATGGTGCTGCGCGGGACGCTCACGCGCTGGCGCAAATCGGGGTCGCGCATCCGCTCGCGCTGCGCGTCGGTGAGCGGGAGCCAGCGGTCGCGGCGCACAGGCGCGGTGAGCAGCATGTAGGGCGATTCGCGGTCGAGGTCGAACCACGCGCAGGCGTCCTCCGCGAGGACGGACGGTGCGAAGGGGCGGAAGCTCTCGCGGAATTTCACGCGCAGATTCATCTGCGCCTGCATCGCGGGATCGCGCGCATCGCCGAGGATGCTGCGGCTGCCGAGCGCGCGCGGACCGAATTCCATCCGGCCCTGAAACCAGCCGACGACCTGCCCCGCGATCATCGCCCCGACGACCGCACCGAGCAGTTCGCTTTCATCGGCGTGGTGGTGGTGCGGGAGTTTTTCGGCGTCGAGAAAAGCGCGGATCTCGGGTGTGGAAAAGCGCGGGCCGAGCAGGCAGCCTTTGAGGCTGTCGCGCCCTTGTGGACGGCGCTCGCGCCCGAGGAGCTGGTGCTGCACGAGCAGCGCCGCGCCGAGCGCGCCGCCGGCATCGCCCGCGGGACCGGGAATCCAGATGTCCTCGAAAATGCGCGCGCGCAGGAGCGCGCCATTGGCCACGCAGTTCAGCGCCACGCCGCCGGCGAGCGTGAGATATTTCGCGCCGGTCAGCTCTTTCGCGTGCCGCGCCATGCGGAGCACGATCTCCTCGGTCACGGACTGGATGGACGCGGAGAGGTCCATTTCGCGCTGCGTGATCGGGCTCTCCGGCGCGCGCGGCGGGCCGCCGAAAAGCGTGTTGCATTCCGGCCCGGTCATCGTCAGGCCGTGAAGGAAATTGAAGTACCGCAGATCAAGTCGCAGCGAGCCGTCGGGTTTGAGGTCGAGCATTTTCTCGCGCATGAGTGCGGCGTATTTCGGCGTGCCGTAGGGCGCGAGGCCCATGAGTTTGTATTCGCCGCTGTTCACCCGGAAGCCGCAGAAATACGTGATCGCCGAGTAGAGCAGCCCGAGCGAATGCGGGAAGCCGAGCGTCTCGATGATCTCGATTTTGTTCCCGCGTCCCAGGCCGATGCTCGCGGTGTCCCACTCGCCCACGCCGTCGAGCGTGAGGATCGCCGCCTCGTCAAACGGCGACGGGAAAAACGCGCAGGCCGCGTGGCTTTCGTGATGGCTGGCGAAGGCGATGCGCTTCGCAAATCCGCCGTCGAGCGCGCGCCGAATCTCGCGCGGCAGATGCAGTTTTGTTTTCAGCCAAGGCGGCACGGCGAGCATGAACTGGCGCAAACCCGCGGGCGCGCAGGCCAGCCAGGTTTCGAGCAGCCGGTCGAATTTCAGCAGCGGTTTTTCGTAGAAGACGACATGGTCGAGTTGCTCAGGTGTGAGGCCCGCTTCGCGCAGGCAGTAGTCCACGGCGTTTTTGGGAAAAGCGGGATCATGCTTGTGGCGCGTGAACCGCTCCTCCTGCGCCGCGGCGATGATCTCGCCATCGACGACGAGCGCGGCGGCGCTGTCGTGGTAGAAGGCGGAGATTCCGAGAATCCGGGTCGGCATGTGACCGGGATGCTTAGCGCGTCCATGGCGTCGGTTCGAGTCCTGTCGCGGAAAAATGCGTCTCTGCGTTTGAAAATTCAGGGCGTGGCAGCGTCGCGAAGCTGGAGGCGTCCGGCATGGGCGCGGCGGTACTCGGCGAGCGTCTTCGGACGCTGCCCGGTCCCGGCGAGGGCGCGGTAGTTATTCACGCCGTCGGCCACGGCCTCGGCAATGCGCTCGCGCCATGCGCTGGAGCTGATGAGCGAGCTTTCGGCGGGGTTGCTCACGAAGCCGCATTCCACCAGCACCGCCGGGCGCTCGCAGAGCCGCAGCACGGCGAAGCGCGCGTGTTTCAGGCCGCGATCGACCATCGGCAGCTCGCCGAGGAGCGCGTGAAAGACGCTGCCGGCGAGCGCACCGCTGGGGAGTTCCACGGAGTTGCCCGGTTCGGCGCGGAGGTCGCGCTCGCTGGGTACGGAGTCGTTCGTCGCGGGCACGCCGCGCGGGGCGATGGAGAAAATCTCGAAGCCGCGGGCGTCGGCGTTGCTGTTCGAGGCGTTGAAATGGATGCTGACAAAAATGGAATTGGCGATGCGGTTGGCGATGGCGGGGCGCTCCTCGAGCGGGATGAAGATGTCGGTCGCGCGCGTCATCACGACTTTGCAGCCGGCCTTTTCGAGCTGTGCGCGGGCGCGCAGCGCGACATCGAGCGCGAAGTCTTTTTCAAAACCGAAACGCGAAATCGCGCCGTGGTCGTGACCGCCGTGGCCGGGATCGAGGACCACGGTCGTGACCGGCTCCAGGCCGTCGATGAGTTCCGGGCGCAGGCGCGGCTCGATGATTTTGCTCACGTCGAGCCGCGAGACGAGCGCGCGCCCGTCCTCGATGCGAACGGGAAACGCGAGCCATTGCTTCACGCCATTGATGTTTACTTCGCTGAGGCCGGGTGTGACCTCGAGGTGCAGCGCGCCGGAATCGAGGACGATGGTGTGCGCCGCCGCTGCGAACGTGGCGGCGGTGGTGATGCCAAACTCCGTCGCGCTCGCCGCACCGGCGACGGGGACGATGGCCGTAATCGCCGCCGGAGCCACCGAGCCGATGGGCGCGGGTTTGGGGAAGCCGTAATGGGCGGCGATGTTTTCGAGCGTGACGTAGTCGCGCCCCTCAAAACGATGCACGTCCCACTCCGCCGCCGCCGCGCGGCCGAGGAGCGCGCAGCAGCAGAGTGACCGCAGCAGACGGGCGAGCTTCATGGTTGAGAGATGCACACAGCGACGGTGATGTGCAAACGGCGTGCCGCAGTCGCGGCGGGAAAAAGCGCCGCTACTTCGCCGCGGGCTTTTCAAAAAGCGGCAAAAACTCCGCGTAGCCAGATTCCTTGAGCTTTGCCACGGGCACGAAGCGCAGCGATGCGGAGTTGATGCAGTAGCGCAGGCCGGTCGGCTGCGGGCCGTCGGGGAAGACGTGGCCGAGATGCGCGTCGCTTTTCGTCGAGCGCACTTCGTCGCGGACCATGCCGTGCGTGGTGTCGCTCTTGTCGCGGAGCGCGTCCTTTTTCAACGGCTGCCAGAAGCTCGGCCAGCCGGTGCCGGAGTCGAACTTGTGGATCGATGCGAAAAGCGGTTCGCCGCTGATGACATCGACGTAGATGCCGGCCTCGTGGTTGTTCCAATAGGCGTTTTTGAAAGGCAGCTCGGTGCCGTTTTCGCAGGTCACTTTGTATTGCTCGGGCGTGAGTTTTTTGCGGAGTTCCTCTTTGTTCATTTTGCTCAGGTCGGCGGGTTTTTCGGTGGCTTTCGGCGCATCGCCCGCATGGCAGCTCGCGAGGGCGAGGGCGAGGCTGGCGAGGAGCGAAAGGGGTCGTGGGAGAGCGGTCATGCGGAGAGGGGAGCGGAGGGGTTTTGCGTTGGCAAAGAGGGATCTTTGGCGGCGCGTTTTATTCCGGTTTCAGTTCACGCGCTTCATGCGTTCGAGATTCACACGCTCCTCATTCTCGCGCCGCATGCGGGCGCGTTTATCGCGCCAGAACTTCGCAAAGGCGACGGCGAAAATGAATGCCGGGAGCATCATGATGACGCGCTGTTTGTTTGGCAGAAAAATCAGGGCGATGAGGAAAATGAAACCGACGAGCCAGGCAAAAGCGGACACGCGAATCGCCATGCCGCGCTCCTCCTCCGTCACGCTCCGTCGCACGCTGCGGTGCGTGCGAAAGACGCCGAAAAGCAGAATGGCGAGCAGCAGGTAGGTGGCGATTTTCATGGGCACGACATCTTACTCCATCTGCTGCAAACACCACCAATAGACAAATCCGATGAACGCTTCCCAAACGAGCAGCACGACCAGACCGATGACGAAATCGCCCGCGCTGTGCGTGCCCACCACGAGGAAGGTATCGATCGGCTGGGTCAGCGCGGCGATGGCGAGGCCGTGGATGTAGCGATCCTCCGACAGCCAGACGAAAAGAAACGCGACCGCCAGGGCGACGAGTTGGAGCAGACCCCAGCCGTCGCGGCAGCCGACGAGCAGCGTGCCGAACCACGAGAGCGGAATCCAAATCGGATTGAGGTCGCTGTCCTCGAAGATCGCCTTCGGCCCATTGCTCAGCACATTGCGAAAAAACTCGCCCGCGCTCGCGCAATTGGCCCCCACGAAATGCCCGACCCAGCAGAGCACGAAAAACAAAAGCACCCGCCACCAGAACGAACCCATCGCCGCGAAGATCGCGTGCGTCTGATCGAAGTCGTGCTGCCGGTCGTTCATGGAAGTGCCGGAGCAAACCAGCGGCCTATGCTGTGGGCAAGCGTGGCCGTGGAAACTCGCTGGAGGAGACTACTGCGGCGGCGGCTTGGGTACGGGCGATGCCCGCGGAAACCGCGCGGACAAAACTTGGTCGCTCACGGATTGCGTTTCCTTGGTCGTGATGGCGGATGAAGGGCTGACGGGTGACCGTCATTTCGAGCAGGCAGGCTTTTCGGTGCTGCGGGCGTCGTAGGTATCTCGCGCGATTGACTTCCCGCCTCGTTCCGCGTCCGTTCGTGCGCCATGAAAATGCCCGCCCTCCTACTCCTCGCGCTCACCGCCGTCGGCGCGCTTTTCGCCGAGACGCCGAAGGTGGAAACGCTCGCGATCGGGGCGAGCGCGCCGGATTTCAAGCTGCCGGGCGTGGATGGCCGGGACTGGGCTCTGGCGGATTTCGCGGAGGCGAAGGCGCTGGTGGTGGTCTTCACCTGCAACCATTGCCCGACGGCGCAGGCTTATGAGGAGCGGTTGAAAAAGATCGTGGAGGATTACAAGGCGAAAGGCGTGGCGGTGGTGGCGATCTCGCCGAACGATCCGAAATCCGTGCGGCTCGATGAACTCGGCTACACCGAGCTGGGCGACAGCTTCGACGAAATGAAAGTCCGCGCGAAGGCCAGTGCGTTCAATTTTCCCTACCTCTACGACGGCGACACCGAGGCGGTGGCGCGCGCCTACGGGCCGACGGTCACGCCGCATGCCTTCGTCTTCGATGCCGCGCGCAAGCTCCGCTACTTGGGCCGCATCGACGACAGCGAACGCGCCCCGCTCGTGAAGACGCAGGACCTCCGCGCCGCGCTCGACGCCGTACTCGCGGGCCGCGCGCCCGAGCCCGCGCAGACGCCGGCCTTTGGCTGCTCGGTGAAATGGGCGGGCAAGCAGGAGCAGGTCGCGGCCTTCATGGACAAGCTCGCGAAAGAGCCGGTGACGGTTGATCTCGCGGATGCCGACGCGCTCGCGGCGCTGCGCAAAGGCGAGGGGAGCAAAGTGCGGCTCGTGAATTTCTGGGCGACGTGGTGCGGGCCGTGCGTGACCGAGTTTCCCGAGCTGGTGGAGATCAGCCGGATGTATCGGAATCGCGATTTCGAGTTTGTCTCCGTCGCCGCGAATTTCCCCGACGAGAAGAACGAGGTGCTGAAGTTTCTCACGAAGCAGCAGGCGTCGAATCGCAACCTGCTCTTCGGCACCACGGACAAATACGCGCTCATTGCCGCGTTCGACAAAACGTGGACCGGCGCGCTGCCTTACACCGTGCTCCTCGGCGCGAAAGGCGAAGTGCTCTACAAACAGGAAGGGCCGATCGAGGGAATCGAGTTGAAGCGTGAAATCCTCAAGGCGCTCGGGCGGGAGATGAAAAAGTAACCTTTGCCCACCCGCCCGCCTTACAGCAATTCCGCCTGCTCGCCCTTCGCTTCCTTCTTCGCCTGCTTGAAGTTCGCCGGGGCCGCGTCCGGGTGCTCGGCGCGCTGCGCGCCGGTCATCAGCCCTTCGATGGTCAGCAGTTGCAGGCGCGGCAGCTTCTTGCCCTGCGCC
>JANXSB010000518.1 GCA_025352865.1 Chthoniobacter sp.
GCGAAATCTGGGGCATCGAATACTACGGCACCACCCGCACCCTCGATCAGCTCATCGTGAAGCTCCGCCAGAAAATCGAGGACACACCCGGCGAGCCAAAGCACCTGCTCACCGTCCACAGCCTCGGCTACCGGCTGGAGGCTTGAACATCGAACCGGGCGCGACGGGCGCTGGCGTCAATCGCGCGCGACATCCTGCGCGATGGAAACAATCCGCCCGCGGGCCGGGAAAAGTTCGGAGTTGGATTCGCGGGCGGGACGATTGCATCCTCCGCGCTCCGATGTCCGCACCCATCCCGCCCGCCCCACCCGCCGCCCCGAAGCGCCTGCCCGTCCTGCTGCGCCGCGCGTGGTACGGGCTGAACCAATCCTTCCGCCAGCGGATCGCGCATCTCGGGGTCACGCCGGATCAGTTTTCCATCCTGCGCTGGCTCAGCGAGGGCGACCCGCAGGGCCTCACGCAGCGCGCGCTCACCGACCTCATGGCGAGCGATCCGAACACCATCACGTCCACCCTTTCGCGCATGGAAAAAGCCGGCCTCCTCGCGCGCCACGCGCACGAGCAGGACCGCCGCGCGCACCGCGTGAAGCTCCAGCCCGCAGGCTGGCGCGCGTTTGAAAAGGCGCGAGCCGTGGCGATGGAATTGCAGGATCAGGTGCTCGCCACGCTACCCGCTAGCCGCCGCGCGAAATTTCTCGAGGAACTCGAAGCCATCGCCGAAGCCTGCGGCACCGCGCTGGAAAACGCGGGGCCAAAAGCGCGCCGCTAAAACTGCGCGAGGAAGCGCTGGTCGTTTTCGGTGAAGGCGCGGATGTCGGGCGTGCCGGACATGATCATGGCGAGGCGGTCGAGGCCGAAACCGAAGGCGAAGCCGGTGAATTTTTCGGGATCGAAAGCGGTGTCGCCGCGCTGCGCATTGATCGACTCGAAGACGGCGGGATCGACCATGCCGCAGCCGGCGATTTCCAGCCAGCGGTCGCTCGATCCGAGCGCGCGCGTTTTGATGTCCACCTCGAAGCTGGGCTCGGTGAAGGGGAAGAAATGCGGGCGGAAACGGAACTGTGCGTCGGGGCCGAAAAGCTCGCGGAAGAAAAATTCAAGCGTGCCTTTGAGGTCGGCGACGCTGACGCCTGCGGCGACGTAGAGACCCTCCATCTGGTTGAACTGCGCGAGGTGCGTGGCATCGACTTCATCGCGGCGGTAGGCGGCGCCGGGGGCGATGATGCGAATCGGCGGCGCGCACTTTTCCATGGTGCGAATCTGGATGGTGCTGGTGTGCGTGCGCAGCAGGCGTCCATCCGGCATGTAGAAAGTGTCCTGCTCGTTGCGCGCAGGGTGGTCGGCGGGAGTATTGAGCGCGTCGAAGCAATGCCACTCGGTCTCGATGTCGGGGCCGTCGGCGAGGGCGAAGCCCATGCGGCGGAAAATCTGGATGGCGCGATCCTGAAGCTGCGTGATCGGGTGGAGCGAGCCGGTGTGCGGGGCGATGCCGGGGAGCGTAGCGTCGATGCCCGCGAAGGCGGCGGCGTCCGCATTCGCGGCGAGCGCGGCCTTGCGTTCGTCGAGCGCGGCGGTGACGGCGTTGCGTGTTTCGTTGAGCAGTTTACCGATGCGCGGCTTGTCGTCCTTGCTTAGCGACTTCATGCCTTCGCTGATCGCGGTCAGGCCGCCCGAGCGGCCCAGATACTTGATCCGCGCGGCTTCGACGGCGGCCTCATCGGCGGCGGCGGCGATTTCGGCGAGGGCGTCGGTGCGGAGTTGGGTGAGTTGTTGATCCATTTTTATTGACGGGATTAACGGGATTGGACGGGATTATTTGGAACCGGTGACGAGAGAGATTTGGAAGAAAAGAATCCCGTTTAATCTCGTTAATCCCGTCAAAAAACAGCGCAGCCTCGAACACGCGGGCGCGTTCGAGGCTGCGGAAAGGGGTTTCGCAGGCGCGGGTTACGCGGCCTTTTTCGCCTCGTCGCGTTTCGCGTCGAGCGCGGCTTTCGCCTTGTCGAAGATCGCCTTGAAGGCGGCTTCGTCCGTGACGGCGAGGTCGGCGAGCACCTTGCGGTCGAGGTCGATGCCGGAGGCTTTCAGCCCCTCGATGAAACGCGAGTAGGTGAGGCCGAGGGCGCGGGCGGCAGCGTTGATGCGCTGCTGCCAGAGCATGCGGAAGTTGCGCTTGCGCGTCTTGCGGTCGCGGGTCGCCCAGTGCTGGGCCTTATAGACGGCGTCTTTCGCGTAGCGGAAGAGCTTCGAGCGGCGTCCGCGGTATCCGCGGGCGAGATCGACGATTTTTTTGCGGCGCTCCCGGCTGGCGGGAGCATTAGTGGCGCGTGCCATAGTTGGTTGGTTTTAGTTCAGCGAATTGTTCGTTGTGGTGAATGATCCCGCCGACCTCATTCGCTGAGGCACTCCGCGAGGCGGAGCAGGTGGCGGGATCGTGGATGCCGCGTGCGCGTTTAGGCGAACGGGAGCAATTCCTTCATGCGATCGACCATGGTTGCATGGATCTCGCCGTCTTTGCCGAGCTTGCGCTTGCGCTTCGAGCTTTTGCTCGAGGCGAGGTGGCGCAGGCCGGGTTTGCGGCGCATGAGTTTGCCCGTCCCGGTCACTTTGATACGCTTAACGGCGGCTTTTTTCGTCTTACGACGTGCAATGGATCGAGGCATAGGGGCGGGCACGGTAGCGGGCGAAGTCCAAAGGGCAAGCGCGTTTTTGGGGATTTTCCACGCCCTGCAAAAAGGCCCGCGCGCCGGGCAAAATCAGTCGCGCGGCAGGCGGCGGAGGCTGACCTCGATCTCGCCCAGAACCTTGGCGCGCTCGGCATTCCACTGGCCGTGGGATTTCAGCGCAAGGAGGAGTTTCCGGCCCTGCACGAAACTCGCGCGCGCCTCGGCGGTGGAGGCCATTTGGAGTTGCAGGGTGCCGAGCTTGCGGCAGAGCACCGCGGCTTCGGCGCGTGCATCGGGCGAGGCGTTGGGCGTGGCGGCGGCGGAGTCCACGGCTTCTTCGTAAAAGCCGAGCGCATCGTCGAGACGGCGCGCACTGACGGCGGCATCGCCGCGATGATGCAGGGCCACGACCGCGAGCCGGGCCGGGCTGTCCTCGGCGGGAGGCAGCGGAGCGACCGCGGGTGGCGCGACCGGCTGGATGGCAGAAACCGGCGGCACCACGACCTGCGCCACATGCGGTGCGGGTGTGGGTGCGACCGAAGGGACATCGGCCTGCGCCGGAGCAGACGCTTCCTCGGCGGCTGGCGCTTCGGGCGTGGCCGGGCGCTCGTGGGTGCGCAGAGCGACGCGGGCGGGCGTGACATGGACGGGCGCGGCCAGCGGACGGAGCTTGTCGGTTTCGATCCGCCCGAACGACCACCACGCGGTCGCCAGCGTCACGCTCGCGCAGAGCGACGCGGTGAGGATCGTCGAACTGATTTTGCGTTTCGGCGGGAGGACAGCGTGCGGTTTTGCCGGAGCCACCGTAGGAGCCGCAGCGGGAGTCTTTGGCAAGGCGCGAACGGCCTCCACGGGATGCGCCAGGCTGCCCGTCACCTCCAGTTCCCAAGCGTCCACATCGAGCAGCGCGGCGAGCAGGATGTCGCGGATTTCTTTCAAACTCGCCCGACCTGCGCGCGCATCCACGATCCGCGGTTCGCCGGCATCGGCGGTGGCAAAGGCATCATCCTGCAACCGCCAGCGCAGCCACGCCGGCAGCCATCCGGGCGCGGCGGTCTTTGGCGCGTTTTCGAGCGCGCCTTCCGGTTCGCCCTCGACCACGAGCGCGATGATCCGCTCCTCGCC
>JANXSB010000114.1 GCA_025352865.1 Chthoniobacter sp.
GATGAAATGACGGGCCTGATCATCGGCGGCAAGACAGTCAACCCCGGCTTTGATGAAGGAGTGATGTGGCTCACCGTGATCGGACACTATTTGGATAGCGAGCGAAAGGCGAAGGAAGCGGCGGCGAAGAGGCCAGTCAGCGAAAGTGCTGCGCGGTAGCGAGGATCGCCAGGCGCACCATGGCGTATCGGTGAAAAGTTTCGCCTTCCCGCCGCAGGGGCGGCATCGCGATAGTTTCGGCATGATTCGATCCTTTCCCGTTCTCACCGGGGCTTTTGCTTTACTAGCAGTCAGTCTGCGTGCCGCAGAGCCCGGTGTTTTCAAGCTGCGCATCAAAAACGGTGCGATGACGCATGGCGATGGCGTGCCGGACGAGTGGACGGGGAAATTTGGCGACATCGAATCCGGGCGCGACACGCAGGTTTTCAAGGCAGCGCCCGCGTCGCTGCGCGTGACGGCGGGCGGTGGAAAAAGCGGACAGGCGTTTCAGCAAATCAAGGGCGGCGCCGGCGCGAAGGTGCGCATCGCGGGCTGGATCAAATCGCGAGGGAGCGTGAAGGCGCAGGCGGTGGTGCAGGCGTTCGCGGAGGGGTTCAAGCAGAACCAATTCATGCAACTTATATTTGTGCAGGGCGAGACGGATTGGGCGCAGTTTGAAAAGGAGGTGCAGCTCCCGGAGTGGACCGCGTTTTTCAACGTCGGGCTCATGGTGGAAGGCGACGGCGCGGCGTGGCTCGATGAGGTGCGCGAGGCGACGACGCCCGTGGATGCGGGCAAGCCGATGACCGAGCAGGAGCGCATGACCACCAGCCCGCCGACGGCGGGCAAACCGTGGGAGCCGGGCTGGGGTTTCTATCCGCAGTTCCCGGCGGCGTGGCAGGCGCAGTTCCAGGGCCAGCTTGAGCGCACGAAGAAGGGTGGGGCAAACGTAGTTTTCATCGGCGATTCGATCACCATCGGCTGGGTCGATGCGGGCAAAGCCGAGTGGGCAAAACGCTTCGAGCCGCTCGGCGCGGTGGACTACGGCATCGGCGGGGATTCGACGCGGCAGGTGCTTTGGCGCATCGGTCACGGGCTGCTCGACGGTCTCGCGCCGAAGCTCGTCGTGCTCAAGATCGGCACGAACAATCTTTACGGCGACCACAACGCGGGGACGGATGAGGAGATCGCGCGCGGCGTCGAGACCGTGGTGAAAATCGTGCGCGAAAAACTGCCGAAGACGCGCGTGCTGCTGCTCGGGATTTTGCCGCGGCAAAACGAATATTTTTCCAGCCGCATCCAGCGCATCGTCGCGCTGCTCGCGAAGCTCGACGACGGTAAGACCGTGCGCTTTCTCGACCTCGGCGCGCATTTCCAAATGACGCCGGGCAAGGGCGACGTGCTGCCGGAACTTTTCAATGACGACCGCCTCCACCTTTCGCCGAAAGGCTACGAAGTCTTTGCCGACGCGCTCCAGCCGCTCTTCGACGAGATGATGAAGCTGCCTTCCTTGTAAATGAAGCCGTCGCTTTTTCTCCTGCTCCTCTCCGCCTCCGCGCTCGCGGAGACGCGCGATCCGTGGTTGTGGCCGTTTGCGGCGGAGAGCATTTGGAATACGCCCATCGGCGATGGCGCGCGCTACACGGACGAGGGCTTTCTGCCAGTGCCGCCCGAGGTGCTCACCGACCCGGAGTATTTTAACAAAGTGGCTGCGTCCGATCCCGAGCGTCCGCTGCTCGAACCGGGCGGCTGGGAAAACCGCGGCGGCAAAACGAAGGAACTCCGCAAGCTCCGCCTGCCGGATGAAGTCGTGCTCGATAACTCGCGCCCCGGCTTCACGCCGAACAATGCGGTCGCGTTGCTGATGCCCGACGGGCGCACGCTGGAGCAGATCGAGCCCTTCGCGCGACCGCAGGCGGGCGGGCCGGCCTACGGATTTCCGAAGCCGTTTTTCGGCGGCACGGACATTCGCGGGCCGGGCATCGTGGGTGGGCATTGGGGCAGCGGCATGTCCTCGATTGGCGGCTCGCTACGCCACGGCGAACTGACCGGCGCGGGGCCGATGCGCCACGCGCTGAAGCTGGAGATTTGGGGCAAAAAATACCTGCATTACGACAAGGCCGATCCCACGCCCGGCTTCCGCTGGCCGGCGGACATGGCGGATAGCTACGCGAAGCAAGGCGGCTATGGCGGAAAAAATCCGCGCATCAAAATGGGCGCGCTGCTGGCCATCGCGCCGCGCCACACCGAGGCTTCGCTGGCGCTGAAAACCGCGCCGGGGCGGAAGCTCTTTCACGCGCTCCAGGACTACGGCGGCTATCTCGTGGATGACACCGCATCGGACGCCACGGGGGTTTGCATCGAGAGCCATGCCATCGGCGAATTTCGCGAGGTCTTCGGCTATGACTTCGACGTGCGCGGCGGAGCCACCGGCCCGGCGGGCGACTGGCTCGCGGATGTGCGCGCCCTTTGCACCGCGCTCAGCGTGGTGGACAACAATGCGCCCGACACCATCGGCGGCGGCAGCAAACGGCGTGCGCCAGTCGCGCCTGGCTTCGGCGATTACGACGCCGCGCCGCCCAGCGTGCCGGAGCGAGTCACGGCGGGAAAAATCGCGCCGCGTTCCGTGGCGCTGACGTGGACTCCGTCGCGCGACAATATCCGCGTGATGGCCTACGAGATTTTCGCCGACGGCAAACCCGCCGGTTTCAGCGATGGCCGCCCGAGCCTCGAAATCGCCGGCCTCGCCCCGGCCGCCGCGCACACCTTCACCATCCGCGCGCGGGATACCTCGATGAACGTCTCGCCCTTCTCCGCGCCGCTCACCGTGCGCACGCCGCCGCTGCCGCCCGGCACTTACGAGGACGATTTCGGCGGAGACCTCTCCGCATGGAGACTCGACAAGGCGAAGGGCGAATTCGGCAAACTCTTGCTGCAAAACTGGTCGGGCGAAGCGTCGGCAATCCTGACCGGCTCGACGTGGGCCGCGCCTTTCACCCTCCGCTGCGGGATCGACGTGGTCGGCTCCGCCGCGGCGAACACGGCCTTCATCCGCTTCAACCATCGCGACGACCAAAACACGAGCTGGCTGGAGATCCGCGGG
>JANXSB010000524.1 GCA_025352865.1 Chthoniobacter sp.
GCGGACGGCGCGGAAAAAACGCTGCCGACAGGCCCGGCGGGCAGCCACTACTATGCCGCGCGCGAGACGGATGCGGCAACGCTCAGTGTCGCCGTCGGCGAGAAAAAAACGGAGGTCGAAAAATTTCTGTTCTACCGCGGCGTCGGCAGCTTCACCGCTCCGCTGACGGTGAAGCTCGACAGCACCGACTCGCGCCGCGTCTCGCTCACCAATGCCGGCGCGGAGGAACTGCGCAGCCTCTTCATCTACGAAGTTCGCGCGGACGGCGTGTCGTGGTTTCCGCTGGAAAAACTGCAAGCCGGCGAAACCCGCGCGATGAGCCTGGACACAGCGTCCGCGGGCGATGCCCCGGCGCTCGCGCAGGCGCTGCGCGCGGCGCTCGTGCGCGAAGGTCTGTACGAAAAGGAAGCCGCCGCGATGGTGAAAACCTGGGGGACCTCGTGGCTTGGTGAGCGCGGCCTGCGCGTGCTCTACACGCTGCCGCGCGCGTGGACGGATCGCACGCTCCCGCTCACCATCACGCCCGCTCCCGCAAAGACCGCGCGCGTCATGGTCGGACGCGCCGAAGTCATCACGCCCGTCATGGAGCAGGCCATGCTCGACGCCTCGCAGCGCTACCTCGCGGGCACCGCGGAGACGCGGCCACAGTTGGTCGCGGACACGCGCGCCCTCGGCCTCGGCCGTTTCGCCGAGCCCACGCTGCGACGCGTGATGATGGCGGAGAAACGTGCGCCCGAGTTCAGCGCCTACTCGTGGGAGCTGCTGGAAAAAATCTCCGCCCCGGAAAAGGCGGCGGCAAAACCGGCGGCGGAGTAGCGGGCCGCCAGCGGGCACGGGCGCTGCTTTCTCGCATGGGAGACCTCGCCTGCCCATGACCCGCTTTTTTCGCAACGCTCCGATCCAGCGCAAGCTGACGCTCATCATTCTGGTGAGCTGCGCGGCGGCGTTGCTCGCGGCGGCGGCGGTCGAGGCCGGCTTCCGGCTGCTCACGGAGCGGAGCGATTTCAAGCGCGACATCTCCACGCTCTCGCGGGTCATCGCGTCCGATACCGCAGCGGCGGTCGTTTTCCAGGACGAAAAGGGCGCGCAGGAGGCGCTCGCCGCGCTGCGGGAAAACACGGCCGTTCGCTCGGCGGGAATCTGGCTGCCGGATGGGCGGATGTTTTCCCGCTACGGCGAGCCCGACGCCCTGCCCCGCGCAGAAAGCCGCACGCGCTTCGCCCGCTCGAATTACGAGGGCCTGATGCTCCGGCACTTTGAGCCCCTGCTGCTCAACGGCGAGCACGTCGGCACGCTCTATCTGCGGGCCGACTCCGGCCCCGAGCTGGCGCACGCTGCGCGCTACGACGGGCTCATTCTGCTCGCGGTCATCGGCATCTCCTCGCTGACCGCCTTCCTCGTTTCCAAGCGGCTTCGGACGAGCATTTCCGACCCGATCCGCGCGCTCGCCAGCACCGCGGCCGCCATCGCCGCGGACAAGGACTACGCGCTGCGCGCGAAAAAATTCGCGCCCGACGAGGTCGGCGCGCTGACCGATGTCTTCAACTACATGCTCGACGAAATCCAAGGCCAGCACACCAAGCTGCGCCGTGAGATCGCCGAGCGCGAGCGCGCCGAGCAGGAGGTGGACAAGCTGCACAAGCAGGTGCTTTCCGCCTCACGCCAGGCGGGCATGGCGGAGGTCGCGACCGGCGTGCTGCACAATGTCGGCAACGTCCTCAACAGCGTGAACATCTCCACCGCGCTGCTCAACGAGCAGCTCGACAAATCGCGCGCCACGAATGTCACGCGCCTCGCGCATCTGCTCCGCAGCCGTGCCGGTGATCTCGGCGATTTCGTAACGAACGACCCGAAAGGCCGGGCGCTGCCGGAGTATGTGGCGGAACTCGGCCAGCGGCTCGACGCGGAGCGGATGAAAATGCACGGCGAGCTGCAATCGCTCGCGGCGAACATCGAGCACATCAAGGAGATCGTGGCCATGCAGCAGAACTACGCCAAGGTCTCCGGCGAGACCGAATCGCTCGCGGTCACCGGCCTCGTCGAGGACGCACTGCGGATGAACGCAGCCGCCTTCGTCCGCCACGGCGTGACGCTGCAACGCGATCTCACGCCCGTGCCTTTCGTCTCCGTGGACAAGCACAAGGTGCTGCAAATCCTCACGAATCTTTTCCGTAACGCGAAATACGCGGTGGATGAAACCACTGCGCCGAAAAAAATCATCAAGGTGAGCACCTCCATCGCCGCCCGCGGCTTTGTCGCAATCACCGTCACGGACAATGGCACCGGCATCGCGCCGGAAAATCTCACGCGCATTTTCGCCCACGGCTTTACCACGCGCAAAGAAGGCCACGGCTTCGGCCTGCACAGCGGCGCGCTCGCAGCCAAGGAAATGGGCGGCGAGCTGACCGCGCAAAGCGACGGCCCCGGATGCGGCGCGACCTTCACCCTCACCGTCCCCATCGCCTACGACCTGACCGTCTCACCCGGCACCCACTCATGCCCGCCCAAACCCCAGCTAATCACCGCATCCTGATCGTCGATGACAATGCGGCGATCCACGAGGACTTCAAAAAAATCCTCGCGCCGGAGGCTGCCGATTCGCAAGCCATCGACGATCTCGAGTCGCTGATCTTTGGCGACGCTGCGCAGGAAACCCAGACGCACTTCGAACTGGCGCACGCGCACCAGGGGCAGGAAGCGCTCGCGCTCGTGGAGGAGTCGCTCGCCGCGGGGCGGCCTTTCGCGATGGCGTTTGTGGACATCCGCATGCCGCCCGGCTGGGACGGCATCGAGACAATCGCGCGGCTTTGGGCCGTGAACCCGGAGCTGCAGGTCGTCATCTGCACGGCGTATTCGGACTATGGCTGGGACAGCATCACGCAGCGGCTCGGCTCGTCGGACAGCCTCGTCATTTTGAAAAAGCCCTTCGACCATGTGGAGGCGCTGCAGCTCGCCCACGCGCTGACGAACAAATGGAACCTCGCCCGCCAAGCCGCGCTCCGCGTGGATGAATTGGAGCAGATGGTCGCCGCACGCACCGCCGAGCTCGAGTCCGCGCAGGAGCAGCGCCGGCAGGCTTACAAAATGGAAGCCGTGGGCCGGCTCGCCGCGGGAATCGCGCACGATTTCAACAACCTCCTGACCGTCATCCAAGGCTACTCCAGCCTCCAGCTCGCGCGCCTGCCCGCTCAGTCCGATGTCGCGCAATCGCTCGGCCACATCTCCACCGCCGCCGAGCGCGCCGCCAATCTCACGCGCCAGCTCCTCGCCTTCAGCCGCAAGCAGGTCATGCAGCCAAGCCTGCTCCGCCTCAACGACCGCCTCTCCGCGCTGGAGCCCATTCTCCGCCCACTGCTCGGCGCGCACATCGCGCTGCGTTTCGAGCTCGCGCCGAATCTGCCGCCGCTTTTTGCCGACGCCACGAACCTCGACCAGATCATCCTCAATCTCACGCTCAACGCCCGCGATGCCATGCCGCACGACGGCAGCATCGTGATCGAGAGTGCGCTGGAAAATGTGCCGCGCGCCAGCATCCCCGCCACCGCCGACTCCGCCGCGCCCGGCGCGCATCTGCGCATCACCATCGCCGATACCGGCGTGGGCATGGACGAGGAAACTGCGCGGCATGTCTTCGAGCCGTTTTTCACCACGAAGGAAGTGGGCCAGGGCACCGGCATGGGGCTCGCGACGGTGCAAGGCATCGCCCAGCAGCACGGCGGCTGGGTCGCCGTGGAAAGCACGCCGGGACAGGGTTCCGCGTTTCATGTCTATCTCCCCGCCGCCGCGGAAGAGCTCGCCGCACCGAAGCCCGACGCCGCGCCCGCGAGCGCGCTGCGCGGCAGCGGCACCGTGCTCATCGCCGAGGACGAGGAGGCCGTGAGCCTGCTCGCCGCCTGCACGTTTGAGGAGCATGGGTTCAAAGTCATCGCCGCACCGAATGCCGCCGAGGCCCTGCAATTGTGGGAGCTTCACGCCGAGGATGTCGTGCTCCTTTTCACCGACATGGTCATGCCCGGCGGCATGTCCGGCCACGATCTCGCCCGCCGCCTCCGCACCGACCGCCCCGCGCTGCCCGTCATTTTTTCCAGCGGCTACAGCCGCGACATGCTCACCGGCGGCATGCAGCTCCAGGAAGGCGTGAACTATCTCCCCAAGCCCTACCGCCCCGCCGACCTCTCCGCGATGATCGCCACGGCCTTCGCCGCCGCGCGTGCGGCGTGACGCCCCATCCTTGACTCGCCCTGCGCGGCCCGTATTCTCCGCGCACCAAATTGCAGGGGAGCCGTTTTGGCTGAGAGGTTTCGCGCGAGCGAAACGACCCTTTGAACCTGATGCGGGTCATGCCGCCGCAGGGAGCCGCGCCCACCGGGGCGCTCTTCAAAGCTCAGCCGTGCCGCCTTCTCCGCGCACGGTTTTTTCATTCCCATGATCGCCACCAAAGACTCCATCGAACCCCACAGCAGCGACCAACTCCCCGCCAGCACGCGCGTCTATCTGCCCGGAGTTTTGCATCCGCAAATCCGCGTGCCCTTTCGCGAAATCTCGCTCTCGCCGACGAAGACCTACAGCGGCGCAGTCGAGACGAATGAACCGGTCCGCGTCTATGATTGCAGCGGGCCGTGGGGCGACCCGGCTTTCACCGGCACCGCGGACGAAGGCCTGCCGGCACCGCGCGCCGCGTGGATCGCCGCCCGCGCCGACGTGGAAGCCTACGATGGCCGTGAAGTCCTGCCGCAAGACAACGGCTACCTCTCCGGCAAACACGCCGAGTATGCGAGCAAGGCGGAGCGCAATCGGCTCGTGGAGTTTCCCGGTTTGCGCGGCCAGCGCCGCCGTCCGCTTCGCGCGAGCGCGGGGCATCCGGTCACGCAACTTTGGTATGCGCGCCAGGGCATCGTCACGCCGGAGATGGAATACATCGCCATCCGCGAAAACCTCGGCCGCGCGAAGATCGCCGAGCTTTCGCAGGACATCCGCCGCGCCGATCTCGACAAGCAGCACGCCGGTTCCGCGCAGATCCGAAACGAATACACGCCGGGCATTTTCCGCCGCTTCCCGCAGCGCATCCCGAAGGAAATCACCCCCGAGTTTGTCCGCGATGAAGTCGCTGCCGGACGCGCGATCATCCCCTCGAACATCAACCACCCCGAGCTCGAACCGATGATCATCGGCCGCAATTTCCTCGTGAAGATCAATGCCAACATCGGCAACAGCGCCGTCGCATCGTCGATCGAGGAGGAGGTGGAAAAGATGCGCTGGGCGACGAAGTGGGGCGCGGACACGGTGATGGACCTCAGCACCGGCAAAAACATCCACGCCACCCGCGAGTGGATCCTGCGCAATTCGCCCGTGCCCATCGGCACCGTGCCGATCTACCAGGCGCTGGAGAAAGTGAACGGCAAAGCCGAGGACCTCACGTGGGAACTCTTCCGCGACACGCTTATCGAGCAGGCGGAGCAGGGCGTGGATTATTTCACCATCCACGCCGGCGTGCTCCTGCGCTACGTCCCG
>JANXSB010000528.1 GCA_025352865.1 Chthoniobacter sp.
GTTTGGTGGGAGCCGGTCGGCGAGGCTTACGAGGAGGACGACGAGGCGCTCACGCCCGTGCTCCGCCGCGTCGCGCTGCTCCGCGCGACCTACAGCCAGCGCCAGCTTTTCGAGGTCATGTGCGAGTTTTGGAGCGACCATTTCAATATCGACGCCGGCAAGGGCGACTGCCGTTTCAACAAGATCGCGGACGACCAGAACGTGATCCGCAAACACGCGCTCGGCAGTTTCCGCGAGATGCTCCGCGCGAGCGCGCTCAGCCCGGCGATGCTCTGGTATCTCGACGGTCGCGCGAACGTGAAGCGCACGCCCGACGAAAAGCCGAACGAGAATTACGCGCGCGAGCTGATGGAGCTGCATACGCTCGGCGTCCACGGCGGCTACGCGCAGCAGGACGTGATGGAAGTCGCGCGCTGCCTCACGGGTTGGACCGTTCTCGCGAAAAAGGACGACGGCTATTCCGGCAAGCTCCTCTCGCCGCTCAAGGACCGCGGCAAAACCGTCTTCCGCAAAGAAGCGCACGACGACGGCGCGAAGCGCGTGCTCGGCCAAGACATCGCCGCGGGCGGCGGCGAGCGCGACCTTGATCGCGTCATCGAGATCGTCGCCGCGCATCCGAGCACGGCGCATTTCATAGCGACGAAACTTTGCGCGCGGTTCATTGGCGACGCGCCGCCCGCGTCCGCTGTTGAAGCTGTGTCGCGGGCATTTTCCGAAAGCCAGGGCGACATCAAAACCACGCTGCGCGCGCTCTTCGAGACGGCGGAGTTTCGCGGCTCTGCGGGCGCAAAGTTGAAGCGCCCGTTTCATTTTGCCGTCTCCGCTTTGCGCGCGGTGAATGCCGAGGTCGCCGACGAAATGCCCGTGCTTTCCTACCTCGAAAAAATGGGCCACTCGCCGTTCCGCTATCCCACGCCGGACGGCTATCCGGCGGATGCGTCGCACTGGTTCGCGACGCTGCTCTGGCGCTGGAAATTCGCCATCGCGCTGGCGAACAACAAAGTCGCCGGCACGCACATCGACCGCGAAAAACTCCCGCGCGACATCGGCGGCGACGCCGCGCTCATGGCCACGGTCCTAAACCGTCAGCCCGCGCCCGACGAGAGCGACGCCTTTCTCAAATCCGGCGACGGCCTCGCGCTGCTCCTCGCCTCGCCAGCCTTCCAACGCTGCTGACATGAGCCCGCTCGCCAATCTCTCCACCAACCGCGACGACCAGCGCACGGTCATCGTCATTTTTCTCCGCGGTGCCGCCGACGGGCTCACGCTCGTCGCGCCGGTCGAGGACGACAACTATCACAAGTTCCGTCCGCGCCTCGCGGTGAAAAAGGGCGACGCTGTTCCTCTCGACGGGATGTTTGGACTGCACCCGAATCTCCGCCCGCTCGAAGCCGCGTGGAAGGAAGGCGACCTCATCATCGCCCACGGTGCGGGCGGCGAAAGCGAAACGCGCTCGCACTTTGAGGCGCAGGATTTGATGGAGCACGGCGGGCTTGCGGCGGGCGGATGGCTTGGCCGTTTTCTCCGCGCACGCGGCCCGTCGGGCGGGCCGCTCAGCGCGGTGGCGCTCGCGCCGACCTTGCCGGAAATGCTCTCGGGCGCACCGAGCGCGGCGGCGATCCAGTCCATCGGCGAGTTTGCGCTGGGCAAGGAATTGAAGCCCGAATTTCCGCGCGAACTCGAACGCCTCTACGCGCTGGAGCAAGACGGCAGGCCGCTGGGCGCGGCGTTGCGCGCGGCGGCGGTGAATACATTCGAGGCGATCCACCGCATCGAATCCATCGACGCGAAAGCCGCGCCCGCGAACGGTGCGAAGTACGAGGAGAAGGACGACTTCGCGCAGGGTCTGCGGCAGATCGCGCTGCTCATCAAAGCGAACCTCGGTCTCGACGCCGCGAGCCTCGATCTCGGTGGCTGGGATTCGCACTTCACGCAGCAGACGCTCATCGAACCGCTCATGCGCCGCCTTGCGAATGGGCTTGCCGCTTTCCGCCAGGATCTCGGCGCGCGCATGGCCACGACGAGCGTGGTGGTGATGACCGAGTTTGGCCGCCGCGTCGCGGAGAATGCGAGCTTCGGCACCGACCACGGGCGCGGCGGCGCGATGTTCGTCATGGGCGGCGGGGTGAAAGGCGGGCGCGTGCTCGGCGGCTGGCCGGGCTTGAAACCGGAAATCCTCGACGGCCCCGGCGACCTGCCGGTTTGGAACAATTACCGCAACGTCCTCGCGCCCGTCCTCCAGCGCCACGGCGTGCAGACCGCGAGCCTCGCGAAAATTTTCCCCAGCTTCCCGCTCGCGCCCCTCGCGCTGTACTGAGCCGCTTGCCAACCGCGCTGCTTCCCGGCACTTTCCGCGGCCTGTGAATCCGCCGCCCTCCGATCCCGCATCTTCGGCTCAACGCGCATCTGGCCCCGGCTTTCTGCCGTGGGCCTTGGCCGCGGGTTTCGCGATCACGGCGCTGGCGTTTTGGTCGGAGCGCGGGGAGCTGGTCAAAGAGTCCGCGTCCCTCCGCGACGAGGCGCTCGCGCTGCGGACGCGCGATCCGTTTTCCAAAATGAAAATCGCCACGCTCGCGGCGCAGGATGCGGCCTACGCGAAAGGCGTGGCCGTCGTCGTGTGGGATGCGGAAAAGCAGTGCGGCATCGTGAAGCTGACGAACATTCCGCGCACGGCGGCGGGTCAGGATTTTCAGCTCTGGATCACCGGTCCGAAAGACCCGCAGCCGGTCAGCGCCGGCGTGGTGCCGGTGGGCGACAACGGCCTTGCGCGCATCGCCTTCAAGCCCGTGCACGCGATCCGCTCGGCGGAAAAATTCGCGATCAGCATCGAGCGCGCCGGCGGTGCGCCCGCGCCCGGCGGGCCGGTCATCCTGCTCGGAAACTGAACGCGTGAACCGGCGCGGATGAATGCGTGGCCCGTCCTCGCGCTGCTGAGTCTGGCGATCGCCCTTCTCGCGATCACGCGCCCGCCCACGGTCGCGCTTTTGAAACTCTCCGTCGGGGCGACGGAATTCGGCCACTGGTTCGTGTTCCTGCCACTGCTCGTCCTCATCCTCGGGCCGTGGCGCGGATGGGTCGGCCTCGCGTCCGCGCCGCCCGCGCTCGGTGCGTGCGCGCTGTTCCTTTCATCGGCGGTCCGCGCGCAGCGCCTCGCGCGTACGTTGCCGGATGAAATCAACCGTGCGCTGGACGTTCCCGCATCCGCGGCCAGCGCCGACCCGCCGCCTTTCGCGTGGCGCAGACTTTGGTTCGCGCGCGCGGTCCCGCCGGTGCGCGTGGAGCTGCGCGAAGTCGCCGAGCTCGACGGCGCGAAGCTCGCGCTCCATTTTTACCGCTGCCCGGTTCGCGCGCCCGCGCCGTGCGTGGTTGTCATTCACGGCGGCGGCTGGGAGAGCGGCTCGCCGGATGAATTCGCCGCCTTTAATCATCTCCTCGCCCGGCGCGGCTGCGCGGTCGCGGCGATCCAGTATCGCTTTGCCCCGCGCTGGCCCTGGCCCGCGCAGCGCGAGGACGTGCTTGCGGCGCTGCGCTTTTTGAAAGCGCACGCCGACGAATTGGGCATCGATGCGCAGCAGTTCGTCCTCATGGGCCGTTCGGCTGGCGGACAAATCGCGAAGGCCGTGGCCTGCTCCGCGCGCGATCCCGCGATCCGCGGCTGCATCGCGTTTTACGCGCCGGCGGACATGCACTTCGCCCACGAGTTTGCGCGCGACGACGACATCATCAGCTCGCTCGGCCTCGTCCTCCGCTTCATGGGCGGCCCGCCCGTGCAGGCCCGCGAAAACTACGACAGCGCCTCCGGCATCCGCCTCGCCGACCGCACCAGTCCGCCCACACTGCTCCTCCACGGACGCCGCGATCCCTACGTCTGGTATCTGCAAAGCCAGCGCCTCGCCGCGCGCCTGCAGGCCGTCGACGTGCCGCATTTTTTTCTCGATCTCCCGTGGGCCACGCATGGCTTCGACTTCGCTCCGCACGGCCCCGGCGGGCAGCTCTCGGCGTATGCGGTCGCGCGTTTTCTGGCGGCGGTGACGCGGTGAAAATTCCGGGTTGCGGAAAAAGTTTCGGTTGCCATCCGCATGATCGCCCATACGATGCGAAAAGTTTATCTCACTAAAAACCAACCATGAAACTGCAAAAAGCCCAGGCCTTCACCCTCATCGAACTCCTCGTCGTGATCTCGATCATTGCGATTCTCGCCGGCATCGCGCTTCCCGTTTTCGGCGAAGTCAAAATCCGCGGCGATCAGACCAAGGCGCTCTCCAACGCCAAGCAAATCGGCACCGCCTGCAAGATTTTCTCGGTCGATTACAGCGGCCTTTATCCGCACTACACGGATTACCCGATGGGCTCGGCCACGACCCCTACCGAAGCGAAGACCGGCGACGACTCCAATGCCGTTCTCGGAACCTTGGTTCCGGATTATCTGCCGGACAAGAACATCTTCATCATCGCCAAGTCGAAATACTGCCTGAAAGCAGGTACCGCCACGACGGGTGCAACCACCAACCCCTTGGGGGCAGGTGAGAACCATTGGGCTTACGTCAGTGGCTTGAATGACACGTCCAACTCCCGCTGGCCGTTGATCGCCGACGGTTTCGACGGGCCGAGTTCCATTAAGTACATCAATGACGAGAATTTGGTCGGCGGTTTGTGGAAAGGCAAGAAGGCGATTGTTGTTCGCTGCGATGGAAGCGGAACGGTGGAGAACCTCAACAGCAAAGGTTTCTATGTGAAAAGGAGCGAATCCGAGCCGACAAAAAACGCTTTTGAGGGAGATACCACCACCCCGACGGATGGAACGGTTCCGTGGTTTAGCAAGACCGGCAATCCGGTCTTGAATCCGAAGCTCTAGGATCGACAGACATCATTGTTTTCGACAAGCCCCGGGATTTTCCCGGGGCTTGTTTTTTTCAGAAGCGCAGTGCGACCGGCAAAGCGAACTCAACCTTCCACCTTCGATTTCACC
>JANXSB010000591.1 GCA_025352865.1 Chthoniobacter sp.
GGCGGCCTCGGCCTGCTTTTCGGCGGTGAGTTTTTCGCGCTCCTGCTGCTCTGCCTGCGCGCGGGCGGCGGCGGATTTTTTCCAACTCGCGGCCTGCTGCGCGATCTGCGCTTTTTCGTGGGCGAGGGCATCGCGGTCGGCGATGAGTGTGGCGATCTGCTCGCGCTGGGCGGCGACGATGGGTGTGACTTTCGCGCCCGCGGCCTCGCGGTCGGCGATGGCCTGGTCGCGTTCGCGGAGCGCGGTTTCGAGCTGGAGTTTCTGATCGTGGCCAAGCGCGTCGCGCTCGTGCAGCGCGCGGTCGCGTTCCCGGAGGGCGGTGGCGTGCTCCTCGTGCAATGCGGTGAGTTTTTGCTCGTGCGCCACGCGGGTTTCGTCGAGCTGCGCGAGCGTCTGGTTGCGGGCCTGGAGCACTTCGTCGCGCTGTCCGCCGAGGGACTGCGCCTGGGCCTTTAGCTCGTCGCTGAATTTTGCGGCGCGCGCGGCGGCGTCATCGCGCTCTTTAGTCAAACGAGTGCGCTGCTCGCCGAGCGCGGCGATCTCGGTCTTCTGCGCCTCGATGGTGCGGCGCGCTTCCGCGAGCGCGGCGTCTTTTGCGGAGACGGTCTTGGTGTGGTCGCCGGCGAGGTTGCGGACCTGCTCGTCCTTCTCCTTTGCCAGCGCGTCGCGCTGCTGCGCGAGCGCCGCGGCTTCGCGCTTCTGCGCTTCGAGCGCTTTGCTCAGCGCGGCGATCTGCTGCTCGCGATCCTTGATGGCGTCGCCTTGCTTTTGCGTGAAAGCGGCGAGTTCGGTCTTCTGCTTTCCGGCGGTCTCGGTGAGGCGGCGGACGGCTTCGTCGCGCTCCTTCAGCGCGGCCTGGCGCTGGGCGGTGAGGGTGGCGATCTCCTTTTTGTGCGCCTCCTCGATCTTCGCGATCTTCGCGGCGGCGGGCTGCTCTTTTTTCAACTCAACGAGCTGCGCCTGCGCTTGGTCGCGCGCCTGCATGGCGGCGGTCTGCTCGGCGCGCACGGCGGTGAGTTCCTTTTTGTGCGCCTCGCGGAGCGCGGTGAGTTCCGCCTGCGCGGCGTCCCGCTCCTTCGTCAGCGCGGCCTGCTGCTGCCCGATCTTCGCCGACGTTCCCTGCGTTTCCTTTTCCCTCTGCTGCCAGCGCGCCTGCAAATCGTCGCGCTCCTTGATCGCCACCGCACGCTCCTGCTCCAGCACCTGGATGCGTTTCGCCGATTCAGTGCGGAGCTGCTCGAGCTGAGCGCCTGCGGTTTTCTCCCGCGCGGTCATCGCTTCGAGCTGCTTCGCGGCGGCTGCGAGCTGCGCGGAAAGCTCATCGCTTTTCCGGCGCGCGGCATCGCGGTCTTCGAGCACCTTTTTCAAATGTTCGCTCGCTGCGGAACTCACCTCGACATGCTTGCCATTGCCGTTGCCGTTTTTCGCCGGTGTCTTTGCGCTTTCGATGAGGCGGATTTCCGCGCTGCCGCCGATGCCCATGCGGATGGCATTGCCCGACGCCAGTGGCGTCGCGCCCTTGATGAGATGTTCGCCGAGAAAAGTGCCGTTCGTGCTGCCAAGGTCGCAAACCGTGAGGTGGTCGGCAGTGACGATGAGTTGCGCGTGTTTGCGCGAGATGCCGTCGCTGTCCAGGAGGATGTCGCAGGACAAATCCCTGCCGATGACATACTCCCCCGGGTCGAGGACATAGCGACCGAGGGCGCGGTCGCCTTCTTTGACGATGATTTCAGCCTGTGTGGCCATAGGTTTTTCTCCCTGCTTTTTTTGATGATGCGCGCCACGGATTCAGCCCGCGGAGCAACTGGCAGTCCTAGCTTGCATCCATGCGGCTCACAAGCCGTTTCCGCGAAGTGGATTTGGGCGCGGCGGCTGGCGCACGCCGGCGAGGCCGGGGAGTTGCCGATTCTCCGCCCGGCGGCGCACACTCGCAAATCGCAGAAATTATAGTTCGTGCGTCTAACTGGCACCGGGCGTGCTTTCTCCTCACGGCATGCTCACTTTCGCCTACTCCGCCCGCGACACCGCTGGAAAAACCATCTCCGGCGTCCAGGAAGCCCTGAACGAAGACAACGCCATCAACACGCTGATGACCCGCGGCCTGATGGTCCTCTCCATTCAGCAGCGCGCCGCCTCGAAGTCCCTCGCGCCCCGCGGCAAGGTCAACGAAACCGACCTCGTGCTTTTCACCCGGCAGCTCGCCACGATGGTCGATGCTGGCCTCCCGCTCGTCACCGGCCTGACCGCGCTCTATGAGCAGGCCGATCCGAAAAAACAGGCCGGCCTGCGCCGCATCGTCGGCGAAGTCAGCGCGCTCGTGCAGCAAGGCGATTCCTTTTACGAGGCCATCTCGAAACACCCCAGCGTCTTTAACCGGCTCTACACGAGCATGGTGAAAGCGGGCGAATCCGGCGGTCTGCTCGCCGAGATTCTCGACCGTCTCGCCTGCTTCCTCGAATCCGCCTCGCGCCTGAAAAAGAAGGTCAAGTCCGCCATGACCTACCCGGTCATCGTGCTCTTCATCGCGCTCTCGATCACCACCTTCCTCATCGTCCGCGTCGTCCCCGTCTTCGGCGAAATCTTCGCCGACTTCGGCGCGCAGCTCCCCGCGCCCACGCAATTCCTCCTCGATCTCAGCGACTTCATCCGCGGCAACTGGTACTTCATCGTCGCGATCATCGGCGGGGCCATCTTCGGCATCAAAACTTTCCTCAAGACCGAGCGCGGCCGGCAGATTTGGGATCGCTACAAACTCAAGCTCCCCATCTTCGGCCAGCTCATCCATAAAATCTGCCTGACCCGTTTCGCCCGCACTTTTGCCCAGCTCATCCGCGCCGGCGTGCCGATCCTCGAGGTCATGTCCATCGTCGGCGACACCTCCGGCAACTACGTCGTCGAGCAGGCCATCAAGCACGTCTCATCCGACGTGGAAAAAGGCGACCATCTGACCAACGCGCTGAGCCGCGAACCCATCTTCCCGCCGATGCTCGTCCGCATGGTCGGCGCCGGCGAGCAGACCGGAAAAATCGACACCATGCTCGAGAAAATGGCGGACTTCTGGGACGAGGAAATCGAGGC
>JANXSB010000617.1 GCA_025352865.1 Chthoniobacter sp.
TGGACGCGCCCGGCGCGAACCTCGACAAGGTCAAAGGCCAGCTCCAGGAAAAGGGCCTCGTCCCCGAGGACTGGGGCGGCACCGTCGGCGTCATCCCCGTCGCCGCGCTCAAAGGCCAGGGCGTGAACGAACTCCTCGAACGCATCCAGCTCGAGAGCGAAGTCCTCGAACTCAAAGCCAGCGCGCAGCAGACCCCGCGCGGCTCCGTCATCGAGGCGCAGGTCGAGCAGGGCCGCGGTCCCACCGCCACCATCATTGTGAAAATGGGCACGCTCAAAACCGGCATGCCCTTCATCTGCGGAAAATTTTACGGCAAGGTGAAGTCGCTCATTGATGACCAGGGCAAGCCGATCAAGGAAGCCGGGCCATCCACACCGTGCCGCGTGCTCGGCTTCTCCGGCCTGCCCTTCGCGGGCGACGAACTCGTGGTCATGGAAAGCGAACGCGCCGCGCAAACGCTCGGCGAAGAGCGCGTGGCGGAAGAGCGCCTCGGCAAGCTCGCCACCCCGCAGCGCGCCACGCTCGAAAGCCTTTTCGACACCATCAAGGACGGCCAGCACAAGCGGCTCAAAGTCATCCTCAAGAGCGACGTGCAGGGTTCGCTCGAAGCCATCACCACCGCGCTCGGCGAAATCCAGAGCAAAAAAATCGACCTCGAAATCGTCCACGCCGCCGTCGGCCCGATCAGCGAAAGCGACATCCAACTCGCTGGTGCCAGCGATTGCGTGGTCGTCGGCTTCAGCGTGAAAACCGAGGCCACCGCCGCCAACACCGCGCGGCGCGAAGGCGTGCAGATCAAACTCTTCTCGATCATCTACGAACTCATCGACCAGGTGAAGGAAGCGATGGCAGGCATGCTCGACCCCGAGACGCGCGAAAACGTCATTGGCCATGCCGAGGTCAAGAAAGTGTTCGAGCTTACCAAGGGGCTCGTCGCCGGTTGCGCCGTCACCGACGGTCGCATCTCCCGCACCGGTCGCGCCCGCGTCCTCCGCGGCCGCCAGCCGATCTACGACGGCGGTCTCGCCACACTCCGTCGTTTCACGGACGACGTGAAGGAAGTCCGCTCCGGCCTCGAATGCGGCATCAAGCTCGGCGATTTCAACGACTACGAACCCGGCGACATCATCGAGTGCTACACGCTCGAAAAACTCCCGCAGAAGCTCTGAGGAAGTAGTTGAGTGTCGGGAGCAGAGGAGTCGAGTGAAGGCCACTCGACCGCATCGCTCTCTCCGATTCTCGGCGTCACTCAACTTTCAACCGCCAACGTCCCATGAAACATCGCCTAGAACGAGTCAACGAACTGATGCGGCGCGAGCTGGGCGACCTCATCAATCGCGAGGTCTCCTTCCAAGCCGCGCTCGTCACCGTGCAGCAGGTGGACATCTCGGCCGACCTGAAAAACGCCTACGTTTACATCAGCGTCATGGGCACCCAGGAGCAGTCCATCGAAGCCCTCGCCCGACTCCACGCCGCCCGCAAAAACCTCCAGCATCTGCTTTCCAAACGCGTCATCCTCAAGTTCACACCGCACCTCCATTTCAAACTCGACGACACCATCGAGCGTGGAAACCGCATCATCGATCTCCTCGGGCAAATCGAAATCCCACCCGACGAGCCACTCGGGCAGCCGCCGTCCGATGAAAACTAACTGCACGCTCGCCGAGATCGCCGAAGTCCTGCGCACGCGCCAGCGCTTCGTCGTCATCAGCCACGCACGCCCCGACGGCGACGCCCTCGGCTGCACCCTCGCGATGACGCTCTGCCTCCGCCAGCTCGGCAAAGACGTGACCGCTTGGAACGAAGACGGCGTCCTCGAAAAATTCCGCTACCTCCCCGGCTCCCTGCTCATCGCCACGCCGCCCGCCACGCCGCAGAGCTTCGACGTCGCCATCGTCCTCGACAACGCCGTCGAAAACCGCGCCGGCACAGCGCGCACCGCCATCGCCCGCGCCGACGTGTGGATCAACATCGACCACCACCACACCAACGACCGCTACGGCGACCTCGCCTACGTCGATGCCACCGCACCCGCCGCCGGACAGATTCTCTACGAGCTGTTCCGCCAGTGCGACCTGCCGCTGACCTACGAAATGGCCGACAACCTTTTCGTCGCGATCAGCACCGACACCGGCTCCTTCCAATATCCGAACACCACCGCGCGCACCTACGAAATCGCCGCCGACCTCATCCGCGCCGGCGTCAATGTCGGCGAGCTTTCGCAAAAGATGTACGAGAGCTATCCGCGCCGCCGCCTCGAGCTTCTGCGCGCACTTTTGAACGTCCTGCGCTTCACCAGCAAAGACCGCGTCGCCAGCTTCGCCCTCAGCGCCGAGACCGCGCGCACACTCGGCGTCCAACCCGAGGACAACGAAGGACTCATCGACTACATCCGCGCCATCGACGGCGTGATCGCCGCCGCCTTTTTCGAGGAAATGGGCGACGGAAAAATCCGCATCAGTCTCCGCTCGAAATCCGCGAAGATCGATGTCAGCAAAGTCTGCGGCCTCTTCGGCGGCGGCGGACACAAACTCGCCGCCGGTGCCCGCGCCCCCGGCACACTCGCCGACATTCAGGAAAAAGTTTTGCAA
>JANXSB010000666.1 GCA_025352865.1 Chthoniobacter sp.
ATCGGAGCCGGCCACGCGCTCGCGCAGCGGCACGCCGAGCCAGCGCGAAGCCCAGATGAGCGGAGTGCCGTCGCACAGCACGAGGTGCGCATCGAGCAGGATGCGCTGCAACTCCACGTCGTCGCTCGCCTGCGTGGCAAAATCGAGGTTCGCCGTGGCGATGTAGCTCGGCGTGCGCGCGGCAATGATGCCGTCGATTTCATCCAGCGTCTCGGCCATCGTGACGTCGTGAAACGGAACGCCGAGGAGCACCGTGGTTTTGGGATCGAGTGTGTTCATAGAGCGGACGGCAGGGCCGCAATAGCGGCCGGGGTTTTCAAAGCACTGCGGAAAGGCGCGACCGCGGCGGCGAGCGTGGCAAGCACGAGCAGTCCGCGCCAGGTGCAGTCGAGGAAGTGCGACTCTGCCGGAAGCGGGCAGAAAATAAGCAGCGCTCCGAGCATCGCGAGCGAGGCGGCGACGGGCAGCAGCACGGGTTGGAAAAATTCGCGCAGCAGCCCGCCGAAGCTGATGCCTGCATACTTCGCGGTCAGCGGCAGCACCCAGCACCAGCCGATGAGCAGCGCCGGCGCGAGCGTGCCGAGCGCCACACCGAGCACGCCGAATGGCACCACGAGCACGAGGCTGAGAACGAGATTCAGGCCCGCCTCCGCGATGCTCACGCGCAGCAACTGCCGCTCCCATCCGCACATCACGAGGATGGGCTTCGAGCAACTGCTCGTGATCAGCGTCGTGTAGGTCGCCAGCAGCAGCGCTTCGCCAACCCAGTAGGTCGTCGCATCCACCTGCTTGAGCCCGCTGAGAATTTTGATCACCGGCTCGAGATACGCGGCGCAAAGCGCGTAGAGCGGCGTCGTCGCCAAAATGGTGATGCGCGAACTTTGGAAAAGCAGGCCGCGCAAACCGCGCTCATCGCCGGTGGCGTGGAGGTGCGCGGCGGCGGGCGAAAGCGCCTCCTGCATCTGCCGGGAGAAATGTCCGAAAAACTCGGCGGCCTTGTACCCGAGCTGATAGAGCGCCACAAAGGCCACGCCAATCGTCACGCTGATGACGGCCTGATCGCTGCGCACCATGACCAAGTTTGTGAACGTGATAAGGTAGGCGACGAGCGAGAACGACAACACGCCGCGCACATCGGGAAAATGGAAATTCCGCGGATGCAGGTTCAGTCCGGGAATGAGGCGGCGCACGAAAATCAGCGCCGCGATTTCCGGTGCGACGGTGGTGGCCACGCTCGTCAGGACGATCGCCGGAAACGGCCAGTGCGCGAAAAGGCCCCACGCCATCAGGCCGAGATTGAGCGTCTGCGAAGCGATCACGCTCCAGTTCACGATGTCCATGCGCTGGAGCCCGCGGAGCATTTCGTGGAAAAGCGCGAGCGGCAGATTGATCGCGAGCGCGGCGAAAAAAATCAGGTACGCCGCGCCAAATTCCGCGCGGTTCACGGCGGCGACGTGGATCCATTCGAGGAACAGCGATTTGCCGCAGGCGAAGAGCACGAAGCAGCCAATCCCGATGGCCGTGAATGACCAGACGATCGTGCTCACGAGCCGGTTCAGCCCCGCCAGATCGCCGCTCGCGGATTTCTGCGCGACGACTTTTTGCACCGCCACGCCGAGCCCGAAATCGAGCAGGATGGCGTAGCCGAAGAGCGACCAGAGCAGCGAGTAATAGCCAAACTCCTCGTGGTTCAGCCGCTGAAACAGGAGCCGGAAAAGCACGAGCCCCGCGCCGATCCGAACGATGATATTCAGGTAGTTCGTCGCGGCGTTCCGCCAGAAATTCCTCTTCCAGACCTCGGTGCTCATGCGTGGGTCGGTGCGGCGGAGATGGTGTGCGGCCCGCGCTGATAGTGCGACCAGCCGCGCCGGTAGCCTTTCACTTTTCCGAGCCGCTGCGCCACGCGCACCGCGAGCGCGTGCGGCCCCTCGATGAGCCGCCCGGTTGTGAGGCAATACTTCAAATCGCGCAGCCACTCGCGCAGTCCGCCCGCGGCGACCGTGCGCAGATACCCGTAGCGGTCATCCGGTTCCGTCTCGATCGCCGCCAGCGCGAAGGCCTCGCCGTACGCGCGGCGGAAGGCCTGGTGAAACGTGTAATTGTGCGAGTGCAGCACCGCCGACTCCGGCGCATAGTGGACGCTCCAGCCTTTGCGGATCAGCCTCCGCGACCATTCGTCGTCCTCGGAGTACTGCAAATCCTCGCGGAAAGGCTCCTGCTCCCACACGTGCCGGCGCACGACCGAGCTGGCCATGCTGAAAAAATGATCCCATGCGCCGGACTCGCGGTTTCCCCCGAAGCAGCGCTCGTAATCGTGAGCATAGACCGCCTGACAGCCCGGTCGCGGCATCTGCCGCCCGAAGGCCGCGCCCGCGACGGCGGAAGAGCGTCCCGCATTCACCAACTCGGACAGCCAGCGCCCGTTCGTGGGCTCGCAATCGGAATTGAGGAAGACCACCCATTCGGAACTCGCCTCACGCATGCCGCGATTGAGCACCACGCCGGGCACGTAATCCCCCGCCCGGATTTCGATGAGCTTCGCCGGCCGGAATGACTTGATGATTTCGAGTGTGCCGTCGGTCGAGCCGGAGTCGATGTGAATGAGTTCAAACCCGCCCGCATAGTCCTGCGCATGCACCGCCCGCAGCGTCGCGCCGATGAGCGCGGCGTCGTTCTTCGAGCGCATGACAATCGAGATGGGATCGCGGGCAGACATTCCGCGGTTTCCTAGCAGCCGCCATGCCGGGAGGCTGCATGGTCTCCCTGCATGGCCTCGTTATTGCTAACCGAGAGCGCGACCCATGAAAGTCGCCCACCTTTTGCGCAAGTACAACCCCGACGAATGGGGCGGCACCGAGACGGCGGTGATGCGGCTGGTCCAAGGCTTGCGCGGACACGCGACCGAGCCGGTGGTCTATTGTCCGCGCCTCGCAGCAGGGACGAATGGAGATCCCTTCGCGAAGGCCGGCATCCCCGTGAAACGCTTCCGCTCGACGCTGCCGGTGTGGCGGATTCCCGAGGCGCAGCGGCACCAGATGATCGCCGTCGGCGGCAACCTGCTTTCGTTTGAATTGATCGGCCAGCTCCTGCGGGAAAAGGCGCTCGCGCTCATTCACACGCACACGCTCAACCGACTCGGCGGCACTGCGCTCACCGTCGCGAAAATGCGGCGCATTCCCCTGGTCGTGACCATCCACGGCGGGCTCTTCGATCTGCCGCGCGAAGTCAGCGCGCAGCTCTCACGTCCTCTCGCCGGAGGCTTCGAGTGGGGCCGGTTGTTTGGCTTTTTGCTCCGGTCAAAAAAAGTCGTGGAAGAGGCCGATGCCGTCGTCACTTGCAACGCGCGCGAGGCGGACCTCATCGCGGAACGGCACCCGCGGCAGCTCGTAATCGTGCAGTCGCACAGCATCAACGCGCAGCTCTACGAGCGCGCGAGCGGCGGTGAAGTGGAGCGGCATTTTCCCGCGCTGAGCGGCCATCCGTTTCTGCTCGTACTGGGCCGCCTCGATCCGGTGAAAAACCAGCAATGGCTGCTGGAACAAGCGCCGGCCTTGCTCCGCAGGCACCCGGAGATGCGTTTCGTCTTCGCAGGCTCCTGCACGAACGAGGCGTATGGCGAAACCCTGCGCGCGACGATTCGCACGCTCGGGCTCGAAGATCGCGTGCTGCTCGCCGGCGGTCTGCCGCCTGAAGATCCGCGGCTCATCGGTTTGCTCCAGCGCGCCACGGCGCTCGTGGTGCCTTCGCAGTCCGAGACGTTTGGTCTGGTAATATTGGAAGCGTGGGCCGCGGGCACGCCGGTCATTTCCAGCCGGACCTCCGGCGCGCTCGGACTCGTGCGACATGGCGAGAACGGCTGGCTCTACGACCTCACCGAACCTGACGCCTTTCACGCCGCGGTGGATGAAATCGTGGCGCGGCCAGAGCGCGCCGCCGCCGCCGCCGCACTGGGCCGCGCCGAGGTCCGCACGAACTACGACTCCGCCGTGCTCACCGGACGGATGAAAGAACTCTACTGCGAGCTGATCGCCCGCAAACAAAGCCGATGCACTACGTAATCATTCGCGACGACGACACCAATCCGCTCACGCCGCCGGAATATCTCGATCGGCT
>JANXSB010000667.1 GCA_025352865.1 Chthoniobacter sp.
GATGGTCGTGGCGGAAAAGGACGGCGACCATGTGCTGCTGAAAAAACCCGCGCATCCCATCACCGTCCGCGAGGTGCTCAGCCACATGAGCGGCCTGCCGTTTTCCTCCGCCATCGAGACGCCCACGCTCGACGGCCTGCCGCTCGCCGCCGCCGTGCGCAGCTACGCGATGACGCCGCTCCAGACCGAGCCGGGCACGCATTACCAATACTCAAACGCGGGCATCAACACCGCGGCGCGCATCCTCGAAGTCGTGAGCGGGATGAAGTACGAGGACTTCATGCAGCAGCGTCTCTTCGGGCCGCTCGGGATGAAGGACACCACCTTCTGGCCGAACGAGGAGCAGGCGCAGCGCGTGGCGAAATCCTACCGCCCGGACGACGCGAAGACGGACCTCAAGGAGATCACCGTCGGCCAGCTCATCTATCCGCTCACCGACCGCACGCACCGCTTCCCGATGCCCGCGGGCGGCCTGTTTTCCACCGCGCAGGACACCGCGCTTTTCTGCCAGATGCTCCTCAATGGCGGCGAGCTGAACGGCCGGCGCTACCTCAGCGAAGCCGCGTTCAAGGAACTCACCAAGCGCCAGACGCCGGAGACCGTGAAGGACAGCTACGGCTTCGGGCTCGCGGTTGGCGGCGACTGGTTCGGCCACGGCGGCGCGGAGTCCACAAACATGGAAGTCCGCACGGCGAAGGGCCTCGTCATCATCTGGATGGTGCAGCACGCCGGCTTCCCCGGCAAAGGCGGGGACGCGCAGGGTGTGTTCAAGAACTGGGCGAACGAACGGTTTGGAAAGTAACGCGCCGCCGGCATCCCGCCGCGCGCCAGCCGGATTCAGCCATCCCGCGTCCTGCCGAAAGACTTGTTGCTCCCGGTCTGCGCGAGTGACACAACCGCGCCCAATCTCGCAAAAACGTCCCCGCACAGCCTTCTGGAACCGGTCTCCCGCAGGGTGCGGGAAAAGGGCGGTGCGGCGGACCGGTGGGTGGGGGGATTTGCGGGTTTTGGCGGGGCCGGGATGCGGCGGAAGGGGACAGGAATGTGGCGGAACGGGGTCGTGGAGCCATTTCACGGGGTCGTAAAACGGCGCAACGAGGCCGTGGAGCCATTCCGCGGGATCGTAGAACGGCGCAACGGGATCGTAGAACGGCGGAACGGGGCCGTAGAGTCATTTCACGGGGTCGTAAAACGGCGCAACGGGGCCGTGGAGCCATTTCACGGGATCGTAAAACGGCGGAACGGGGCCGTGGAACCATTCCGCGGTGCCGTAGAATGGCGCAACGGGGCCGTGAAACCGCTCCACGGGGCGGCTTTTACTCTGATGGCCCCCGTTTTCACCCTGTTTGCGCCCGTTTTTCCCAGCCGGCCAACCCACCACCCGTAGAAAGACCCCAAGACCATGCCCACCCGCCCACCCAGGGTGCCCGGCCAGCCCGAAAACCGCCGCTACCGTGCCTGCTTCTGGGACGGCGGGGCGATGAATATGTGGACGGAAGTGGTGGAGGTGCTTTATGGAGGGCAGGCCGTTCGCAGCCCTTTATCTCCACCGAACAATGCACGAGAACGCTTCCTCATGAAAACCACCCGCCTCCTCCTCACCGCCTGCGCCGCCGTGGTCTGCGCTTTCAGCGTCACCCCGGCCCGCGCGGGTTTGTCCTTCGTACAGAGTTTCGGCAGCCGTGGCTCCGGTAGCGGGCAGTTCAACGCTCCTTACCGTGTGGCGGCTGATAGCGCTGGGAATGTTTATGTCGCCGACCATGACAACAACCACATCGACGCATTCAATGTCTCGAATTTCTCGGGCACCTTCACCGCCTACGGAGGTGGAACTCAGGTCTATGGGAGCGGGGTCTTTAACGGCCCGCAAGGCGTGACTGTGGACAGCTCCGGCAATGTGTACGTCGCAGACGTTTACAACGATCGCATCGACCGGTTCATCCCGTCCGATTTCGTGAACACCCTCAGGTCCTATGGCAGCACCGGGTCGGGCAGCGGGAGATTCCATAGCCCGACAGACGTGGCCGTGGACAGCTCCGGCAATGTGTACGTCGCCGATTTTTCCAACAGCCGCGTGGACATGTTCAATCCGTCGAACTTCGCCGCCACATTTACCACCTTTGGGACCGCCGGGTCCGGCATCGGGCAGTTCAACAACCCGCAAGGGCTGACGGTGGATGGCGCGGGCAATGTTTACGTGGCAGACGAAAACAACTCACGGATCGTTCGGTTTAACACCTCGGACTTCACGGGCACTTTCACCACGTTTGGGAGCAGCGGGTTCGGCAGTGGACAGTTCAACTTCCCTTTCGATGTGGTGGTGGACCCGGCGGGCAATGTCTATGTGGCCGACCAATACAACCAGCGCATCGTCACTTTCAATCCGGCGAACTTCGCGGGGACGTTTACCACCTTTGGGAGTGGCCAGGGCTCAGGGAATGGCCAGTTCAACAATCCGACAGGTTTGGCGCTGGATGGCTTGGGGAACCTTTTTGTCTCTGACAGCTCCAACAACCGCATCGTGGAGCTGTCCGGAGTTGTCACCGAACCCGCCAGCGCCGCGCTACTGCTCACCGGCGGCGCGCTCCTCGCCCTGCGCCGCCGCCGGAGCTAAGGCGCGCCCGCCTTACAGCCCCTGATCCTGCGGCGGGAGGAAGACGCGAAAGCGGTTTTTGTCGATGGCCTTCATGTAGGCTTCGTGCGGGGAGACGATGCCCTGCTGCATGACGGCCCAGATGGCGTCGTCCATGAACTGCATGCCCTGGCCTTTGCCGCCGACGATGACGTCCTGGAGCTTCTGGGTGGCACCTTCGCGGATGATGGCGGAGGCGGCGTTGTTGACGACGAGGATTTCATTGACGGCGAGCCGCCCGCCGCCGACCTCGGGGGTCTTTTTCAAGAGCAACTGGGCGACGACGCCGCGCAGGGAGCTGGCGAGCATGGTGCGGACTTGGGATTGCTGGTCGCTGGGGAAGACGTCGATCATGCGATCGACGGTTTTGCGGGCGTTGTTCGTGTGCAGGGTGCCGAAGACGAGCAGGCCGGTTTCGGCGGCGGTGAGGGCGAGCTGGATGGTTTCGAGGTCGCGCATTTCGCCGACGAGCACGATGTCGGAATCCTCGCGCAGCGCGGCTTTCAGACCCTGCGGAAAGCTCGTGGTATTCTCGGGCACCTCGCGCTGCGTGATGATCGAGCGCTTGTTGTTATGCACGAATTCGATGGGCTCTTCGACGGTCACGATATGCCGCGTGAAGTTCTCATTGATG
>JANXSB010000670.1 GCA_025352865.1 Chthoniobacter sp.
CGTCGGACAGCGTGCGCACGCATTCGGTAATCACGGCCCGCTGTTGCGCCTGATATGTTTCGAGATCAATCCTCGCCTCGTACTCTTTTCCAATATTGTACGGCGGGGATGTTACGATGAGTTGAATGGATTTGTCCGGAACGGTGGCGAGCAAATCCAAACAGTTTCCGTGATGGATGTAAGAGTCACCTTTTACCGAAAATTTCTCGGGTGTGATGGGCGCGGGTGTCATGGGGCGTGATCATTGTCGCACTGCGTGCGCTCCGCAAGGAAACGACGAAATTTTCCCTCTCGCTCCCAAACTGGAGAGTTTTCGGAGCAAGCTCTCTTTCAACGACGACGGCGGTGTTTCGTTTTTCTGCTGGGGAAATGAGGCGCGGTCGGTGAAGGTTCGCGGCTTCGCAACCCCACCGGCATGACCTTTTCTCCCGCCGCCCAAACGAGTTTCGTTCTCGATCCGATCCTTCCCATCGGCGCGGTGGTGATTCTTGGGATCGTGCTGGCGGCGGCGACGGTGGCGGTTTATGCGCGCGCCGGGGCGCGGCTGAGCCGGGGGCAAAATGCGGTGCTGCTCGGGTGCCGGCTGCTCGGGGTGGCGCTGGTGCTGGCGGTGCTGCTGCAGCCTTCGCGGGAGGAGGAAATCCCGCCGGTGGTGACGGAGCGCGTGACGGTAGTGGCGGTGGATGATTCGCGGAGCATGGCGCAGAATGATGTCGCGCAGGGCACGCGGTCGCAGGCGGCGAAGTCGATTTTGACGGACGCGGGCGTGGTGGAGCCGGGCGGCGCGGTGGGCGATGCGAAGGTGCGGCTGTTCAAGTTCGGCGAGGACGCGGTGGCGATTGCGGGCACGGCTTTGCTCGACACGAAAGGCGCGACGACGCGGACGCACCGCTCGATTTCCACGATGCTCGCGGCGCTGGGTGCGAATGAATCGGCGCGCGCGCTGATCGTACTGAGCGACGGGCATGACTTTGAGTTGGTGAACCCGGCGAAGACCGGTTTCATGGCGCGGCAGCGCGGGGTGCCGATCTACGCGGTGGCGCTGGGGAAGCAGGGGAAAGTGCGCGATGCGAGCGTGCGGATCACGAGTTACCAGCCGTATTGCTACGTGAAGCAGAAGGCGCGGATCAGCGGGGCGCTGCGGCTGATCGGGTGCGAGCTGGAGACGATCAATGTGGAGCTGCTGCGCGGGGACAAGGTGGTGCAGACGCAGCGCATCGCGGGGACGGATCAGCCGGAGGTGGCGGTGAATTTCGATGTCACGGAGCCGGCCGTGGGGCAGTACGAATACGAGTTGCGGGTGACGCCGCTGGAGGGCGAGATCGACCGGGAGAACAACCACGCGCTGACTTACCTGAACGTCATCGACCAGCAGATCCAGGTGCTGTTTCTCGAAGGTGCGCCGTACTGGGACACGACGTTTCTCCAGCGCTCGCTGCTGCGGAATGACAAGATGAATGTGGACAGCATCGTGCAGTACGCGGAGGGCAAGGCGCGGGTGGTGCGGAAGAAGGCGGGCGAGAAGGAGCTGAAGATTCCGAAGAGCGCGGAGGAGTGGGCGCGGTACGATGTGATCGTGCTCGGACGGAGCGTGGAAAAGCTGCTCGACGCGGACGGACTGCGGCAGCTCGAAGACTGCGTGAAGAACCGCGGCGGGACGGTGATTTTCAGCCGCGGCCCGGCGTTTGGCGGCGAACTGGCGAAGAATGAACTGGAGCCGGTGATCTGGTCGCAGGAGCCGGTGGAGCATGTGCGGCTGCAGGTCGCACGCGAGGGGCAGGCGCTCGCGCCGTTCCGCACGCTCGCGGGGCCGGAGGCTGCGGATGCTTTGCCAGACATGATCGCGGGCTATGGCGTAGTGGAGAAAAAGCCGCTGACCGCGACGCTTGCATCCACGCAAAGTGCGGGCGGCGGCGAGCCGGTGCCGGGGATGGTGCATCGGCGCTTTGGCGAGGGGCAGGTGCTGAGCGTCGGCGTGGACGGGCTGTGGCGCTGGGCTTTCAACGCGAAGATCGAGGGCGTGAACACGCTCTTCGACCGGTTCTGGGATCAAATGATCCTGTGGCTCATGGCGGGGCGCGATTTTCTGCCGACGCAGCAGTTTTCGCTGCGCGCGAGTTCGGCGAACATCCCGCTCGGCGAGAAGATTTTTTTCCGCGCGGTGAAGCGCGATCCGGGCATGAAGGTCGGCGAAGTCCCGCTGACCATCGCGGATGCGAACGGCGAGGTCGGTCGCACCACGCTGACGGTCGCGGATGCAAATGCACCGGACAAACTGACGGCGGAGTTTCTCCCCGCGAAGCCGGGCAAATACACGGCGACGGCGAAGTTTCCCGACGGTACTTCGCAGTCCGCGCGGTTCATCGTCTTCGACGAAAACCTCGAACAGACCGAGGTGGCGACGGACGCGGGCTATCTGCGCAAGCTGTGCGAATCGAGCGGCGGCCGGCTTTTGCAGCCGGACGAACTCGGGAAGCTGCTCGCGGAATTGAAGAATGAAAAAGTGGACGCAACGCCGACAAAAAAGCTGACGAGCGCGTGGGATCGGGTCTGGGTGTTTTGGATGATCGGCGCGCTGTTTGGCGCGGACTGGTATCTGCGGCGGCGGTGGGGATTGAGCTAGCGTCGCGCAATTGTGAAGTGACATCCGGCACGCCGCTTTGCAGCATGCGGCATCCCGCGTATGAATCCCTCGAACTGGCCCGCAATTACCGACAAGACTCTCTCGATCATCATGGGCGGCGGCGCGGGCACGCGGCTTTTTCCGCTGACCAAGGAACGCTCGAAACCCGCCGTCCCGCTCGCCGGAAAATACCGCATCGTGGACATCCCGGTTTCCAACTGCATCAACTCCGGCCTGCGCCGCGTCTATGTGCTCACGCAGTTCAACTCCGCCTCGCTGCACAAGCACATCAACTCGTCGTACAAGTTCGACAATTTCTCGCGCAGCTTCGTCGAAATCCTCGCCGCGCAGCAGACGCCCACGGACACGAGCTGGTACCAGGGCACCGCCGACGCCGTGCGGCAAAACCTCCGCGATTTCCTCCAGTACCCGTACGAGTATTACGTCATCCTCAGCGGCGATCAGCTCTACCGCATGGATTTCCGCGAGGTGCTCAAGCAGCACATCGAGACGAAGG
>JANXSB010000681.1 GCA_025352865.1 Chthoniobacter sp.
TCTGCGCAAAACCTTTCGCGACCTCGCGACCGCGTACGGCGCGGCGGTCGAGGGCGAGATCACCCATCTGCACGCGCTCGTCTGCGCGGAGGCGGCGTCGAAAAAAAAGCTGCCGGCCAGCCGCACGACGGAGTTGCGCGACATGCTCATGCTCCTGCGCTCGCTCGAAGTGAAACCGGCCAAGGGCCGTCGGCGCGATTTGAAAAAAGTGGAGAACACGGTCGCGGAACTCCGCGCCATCGCCGACCTCTGGGAGTGAGCTGAGCGTCGGGCATTTGGCCGAGAGAGTTGCTTGTCAAGCGGCGGGCGTCCGTGAAAGTTTGGCCGCTCGCTTTGCCCACCGCCCCATGATTTCTCCCGAGGTTTTTTACGTGCATGTCCAGGGGGAGCAGCGCGGGCCGTACACGATCCCGCAGATCGACCACATGCTGAACTCCGGGCTCATCGCGCTGGAGACACTCTACTGGCGCGAGGGCATGGAGCAGTGGCAGCCGGTCACGGAACTGGTGGTGGTGCGGCATGTCGCGAATCCGTGGATCAAGCCGGCCATCGCGCTCGCGGTGCTGCTCGTCGCGGCGGTGCTGGTGCGGATGTTCGGGCCGATCACGCTCGAAGGCTGGCGCGAGACAAACCAGCACGCCTACACCGCGCCGGCCGCGTACTGGAGGGCGCGCGACGTGGTGCGCAATGGCGCGCTGCCGAAGGGAAGCGTGGTCGCGTTTGGCGCGTTCGCGACGGCGCAGGTGGCGCTGCAGCCGCCGGGCGGCGCGTTGGTCATCGTGCGCGGCGACGTGCTGGAGTCGGGCGGCCAGACACGCCCGCGGGCGTGGCGGGTGCCGATGAAATTCGACGCGAAGGCGCGCGACTGGACGGGCGGCCCGGCGCAGGAGGTGGCGTGGTGAAAGCTCAGCGCTTAGCCGGAGCGGTGCTGTCTGGGTTTGTTTCTAAAACGCAGAGACGCAGAGGCGCAGAGGCAGGAGTGGGAGATCGCACCGAAGCATTCGCGGAGATTTTGCGGCTCATCTTCCTCCGCGAGCTTTGCGTCTCTGCGTCTCTGCGTTTTTTCCAAATTAACGGAATTGGGATGCAGCGGATTTTGCTGCCCGGAGTTTGGTTTGGCGCGTTGATTTTCGCGGGCTGCGACAAACCGCCGGTCGCGCCGAAACCCGCGCCGCCGCCGGTGGTGCGGCAGGCTCCGGTGGAGACGCACCCTTTTGAAGACGGCTACTCCGCGGGCTACACGCAGGGGCAGGGACGCGCGGCGCGCGGCTCGAAAATCCCGCCGGCCGCGGACGTGGAGCCGCTGGCGCGCGAGCAGGCGGGCGAAGCGCCGGAGCGCACGGAGCGCTGGCAGCGCGGATTTGTGGAGGGCTACCTCGATGGCTTCCGCAAAGTCGTGACCGGACAAAAATAATCGGCTATGCGATGAGACCCGCCCCGCCATTCATGACTTCCTCCCGCTTTCTCCACGCCCTCCTCGCGCTCGCGCTGTCCCTTTCCCCCGCGCTGGCTGCGCCGAATCCGGTGTCGAGCGCGAATCTCGGCGAGACCGAGGCGCTGAAGTGCGAGGAGAAAATCGCGAGCGTGCAGCGCGATGTGCTCGGCAAATACGAGGACGCGCTGGGCGAGTTGCAGAACACTTTGCAAAAGGCCGCGGACCTCGAAGGCGCGCTGGCGGTGCGCACGGAGCGGTCGCGGCTGGCGCAGGAGCACACGCTGTCGGAGCGTAATTTCGCGGGCGAACCAAAGTCGCTGCGGACGCTCCAGGCGCAGCAGGTGTCGAAGTTGCAGGAGCTCGTCGCGCAGATCGTGCAGGACGCGCTGCCGAAGCTCATCGAACTGAAACGCAGCCTGACCGTGGTGGGCAAGCTCGACGACGCGGTGGCCGTGCGCACAGCGATCGAGAAACTGCAAAACAGCTACGTGCCCGTGTCGCGTGCCGACGCCGGGAGCGTGGTGCCGGCGGAGACGCTGCTGCTCGCGTATTCCGACGACCGCAGCCGTGCGGACAAGACTTACAAGGGGCAGAAGATCATGGTGCGCGGCGTGGTCGGCGGCTACCGGCAGGACCCGGCGGACGCGAAGTTTTACCACGTCTATCTCGCCGGCGGGAACAGCGGCGGCTGGGTGCAGTGCGCGTTTTCGACGAATGAATACCGCTTCCGCGAGGAGAAGAATTCGTTCGGCGCGGCCACGCTGGTCGTCACGCCGAAGGACAGCGAAAACGCCACGGTGCGCATCCAAAAAGGGCAGTCGCTGGACATCCGCGGCATGTGCGAGGGGCTGGATGAAGTGGTGCGCCTCGGGCGCTGCGAGGTACCGAAGTAAACTGCCGTCATCCTGAGCGAAACTTCGCTCAGGATGACGGCAGTTTTTTTGCGCGGAGCGCGCTGTTTCAGAACGTGTGGATGAAAAGTCCCGACCGCAGCTTCGGCTCAAACCAGGTGCTCTTCGGCGGCATGATTTGATCCGCATCCGCGATGGCCATGAGCTGCTCGACGGTGGTGGGATACATGCTGAAGGCGACGGCGGCTTTGCCGGAATCGACGAGCTTCACCAACTCCTCGGGGCCGCGGATGCCGCCGATGAAGTCGATGCGCTTGCTCGTGCGCGGGTCGTCGATGCCGAGGATGGGGGCAAGCAGGCGGTCTTGCAGCGCGCTCACGTCGAGCTGCGAAATCGGGTCGGCGTCGGGCGCGGGCCGCCAGGCGAGGCCGTGCCACGCGCCGTCGAGATACATGCGGATGTCGCCGGGGCGCGTTGGCGTGGGGGAGCCGGCGGATTTGAAAACGAAAGCGCGGCCGACGGCGTCGAGGAAGGCGTTTTTTGTGTGCCCGTTGAGGTCTTTGACGGCGCGGTTGTAGGGGAGGATTTGGAGTTGGCTGGCGGGGAAGAGGACGGCGAGGAACCAGTTGTAGTCTTCGCTGCCGGTGTGCTCGGGGTTTGCTGCGCGGCGCTCGCGGCCGACGCGGCAGGCGCTCGCGGTGCGGTGGTGGCCGTCGGCCACATAGGCGACGGGGACGTTGCGAAATGCTTCGACGAAACTCTCGCCGCCGGCGATGCGCCAGACCGTGTGCTGGATGCCGTCGGGCGCGGTGAAGTCGGAGAGCGGCGCGGTTTTCAAAGTGCCCGCAGTGAGCGCGTCGATGGCTTCGGAGTCGCGATACGTGAGGAAGACGGGGCCGGTGTCGGCGCTCAGCGTGCCGATGAGGCGGGTGCGGTCGGCCTCTTTGTCGGCGCGGGTTTTCTCGTGCTTCTTGATGATGTCGCGTTCGTAGTCCTCGATGTGGCAGACGGCGGCGAGGCCCGTCTGCACATGCGCGCCCATGCGCTGCTGGTAGAGGTAAAGGCAGGGCTCGGTCTCGCGAATGAGCGCGCCGTTTTTTTGCAGGGCGAGGAAATTTTCGCGCGCTTTTGCGTACACCGCATCGGAGTACGGATCGGTGTCCGGCGGGAGGTCGATCTCGGCGCGATCGACGCGGAGCAGGGTGTGCGGCTTGCCGGCGGCGAGGGCGGCGGATTCCTCGCGATCGACGACGTCGTAGGGGACGCAGGCGACTTCGGCGACGAGTTCGGGCGCGGGGCGGAGGCCGGTGAAGGCTTGGATGCGGAGCATAGGGCGGAGAGGAAAGGGGATTCCCCGCCGCGGCGCAAGCGCGGGGGCGTTTGCAGTGGGGTTCGTAATCCTAATCGTGATCGTAATCGTAATCGGCAAGCGGAGCGCGCAGCGATTCGCGATTTACGGGCCGCCTGCCGTTCTGCCCCCCGGACGGGATTAAGATTACGATTACGATTACGAATCGGAGTCAGTTCACGTAGGCCGCTTCGTTCGAGAAGAGCAGCGCCTGCGCGTAGGTTTCCCACGCGGTCAGCGGCCGGCGCTCGACGATTTCGCCTTCGTTCTGAATCGCCTTCGTGCCGTCGCGGTAGCCGCCTTTTTTGCCGGGGACGGGCCGGTTCATCGCGAGCTTGCCGCCGCCCTTGCCGTTGGGCGCGGGCACCGCGAGCTGCGGCTGCGCTTTCATCTCACCGCCGAGGAATTTCATGGCCATCTGGATTTCCGGCGGCTTCGGATTGCGCTGAAAGATCACGCGATACATGGCGATGACGCGCGAGAGATCGTCGGGCGCGTTGAAGACCTCGGGCCGCGCGATGATGCGGCGGGCGACATCGACGGCCATCGCGCTGTTCATCAGAAAGAGCGCCTGCTGCGGGACGATGCTGGTCGCGCGTTTCGAGTTCGGCATGTCCGGGTCACTGAAGTCAAACTGCGACATGAGTTCCGGCAGATTGCCGCGATCGATGTAGCCATAGACGCTGCGACGGAAGCTGTATGGCTCGTCGGTCAGATTGATC